>RKRX01000194.1 GCA_007571185.1 Oceanicaulis sp. | reverse complement strand
AAACGGCCCAGCGTTGCACTTCGGACTGGAAACGGGGTTGGATAAACCGGGCCTGTCGTGTCAGAACCCGGCTGCGAACAGGATCGGTCACCGCACATGGGGCGGTCGATGTTTCGAGAATGCGTGTGTTGAGGACAGGAACGAATGAAAGCTAACCCCTTGCCCCGCTCTGTCGCCATCCCCAAGGACTGGCGTACGCTTGACTGGGCCAGCGTTTTCGCCGCCATCATCTATCCCGTGCTGGGTGTGTTCGCCCTGGCGCTTGCTTTCACGCTGGGTCTGGCGCTCGACAGCCTGACCCTGGCCTGGTGGCACCCGGTGGTTGCACTGGCGGTGGGAGCGGTGACCCTGGTGATCTGCAATATAGGCATCGGGGTGCTGCACCGTATCTGGCAGCACAAAGCCGGTGAATTGGCGGTCCGCGCCCAGATCATCACGGCCATCAATTGCATCATCGCCATGCAGGGTAAATTGAAAGACTGGGTGAATTATCACAGCCAGCATCATCGCTTGTCCGACAAGCCCGGCGATCCGCATAACCCGCATGAAGGCAAGTTGTGGGCCTGGATGGGCTGGTTGATCTTCCGCGACTCCGGTGATCTTGAGCGTCCTACCGCGTTGTGGTTGCGGGACATGAAGACGATTCAAATTCTGGACCGGCATTATTCGCTGATGACGCTGGGCATGCATCTGATGCTGCCCGCGTTGATCTATCTTCTGGTCTGGGTGCTGGGTGGGTCGCTTCTGCTGACTTTCATCCTGCACGCTGCTGCTGTCACCGCACGCGGCATTCAGTTCCATGCGACCATTCTGGGCGTAAACGTGTTCGGCCATCTCAAGACTCCGCTCTGGGTGGATTATCTTCTGGCGGTGCTGACCGGCGGCGAGGCGTTTCATGACCATCACCATTCCGATCCGGTCAGCGCTCTGCATCTGCCCCGACGCGGCCTGCTCAATCGGCTAGTTGACTATAACGGGACAATTTTGCTGATTTTTGAAAAGCTCAAATGGGTCAGGGATCTCAAGATTGCTCCGCAATTTATCGCTCAGCCACAGCTGCCGGCGCAGTAATATCGCTGTTTTATCAGCGGGCGGTGATCGGGCTGCGTGCGTGACGTTATTTGCCCGGGATTTGTCCATGAAGGTGTTTCGGGCCCAGATGCCCGCGAGAGGGGAATGGTAAGCGGTGCGAAGCGGTTGATCCGAATCAGCTCTGTTGCTATGCTGAGCGCATGATGAACGAGTTTGATAAGCGGTTGGACAAGCTGGAGGCGAAAATGAAGGTTCTGGAAGCCAACCTGTCGTCTACCCTGGACAGTTTTCGGGCGGATATGGCCGGGTTTCGAGCGGACGTGGCCGGGTTTCGAGCGGATATAGCCACGCGTGAGACGGAAGCGGTGAAACGCGAGAAAGAAGCGGTGAAGCGTGAGACGGAACGTGAGACGGAAGCGGTGAGGCGTGACTTAGCGACGCGCACATGGATTCTGACCGCCATTGCCGCCGCTTTCGGCATACCCGCGGCGTTGATCACCACACTCGCGGCGCTAAATCTGCTGAACTGATGTTCGGTGTGAGTACGTGGCGCGTGGGGACAACGGTGCAGTTGGACAGCCTCAAGCAGATAAGGTCGGTCACGCATGCAGACTGTGCAACGGCTAACCGGGTCGCGGGTTGATAGCCTCACAGCAACTTTATCGGCAGGCGGTGATCAGGCTTCACGCATGACATTATTTGCCCGGGATCGTCCGTGAAGATGTTTCCGGCCCGGATGCCCGCGAGAGGGGAATGGCAAGCGGTGTGAAGCGGTTGATCCGAATCGGCGTTGCTGCCATGCTGGGCGCATGATGAACGAGTTTGATAGGCGGTTGGACAAGCTGGAGGCGAAGATGAAGGTTCTGGAAGCCAACCTGTCGTCCACCCTGGACAGTTTTCGGGCGGATATGGCCGGGTTTCGAGTGGATATGGCCAAGCGTGAGGCAGAAGCGGTGAGGCGTGACTTGGCGACGCGCACATGGATTCTGACCGCCATTGCCGCCGCCTTCGGCATACCCGCGGCGTTGATCACCACACTCGCGGCGCTAAATCTGCTAAACTGACATTCGGTGTGAGTACGTGGGGACAACGGTGCAGGCGGGCAACCCCTGGAAGATAAAGTCAGTCACGCATGCAGACTGTGCAACGGCTAATCGAGTCGTTGGTCGATAGCCCTACAGCAACGAATTGACACGGGTTTTGTCCTTGACCGGGAACGTAAGCGATTGCGGATGATTTCAGGGTCATCGCCCATGAAAATGCCGGGTAAGCGCGTACAAGCATGACAAGAGAGAGCTCAGACTGTTGTAAGGCGGAACTATCCCGCCTTTTCCGGTTCGCGGACATGGCGACAAGGACGCGAACGAGGTAGAAAAGCGCATGCTAGAGATGCCAAATCAGGATTACGGGGCGGACTCGATCAAGGTTCTCAGAGGTCTTGACGCCGTGCGCAAGCGCCCCGGCATGTATATCGGCGACACCGACGACGGCTCGGGTTTGCACCATATGGTCTATGAAGTGGTTGATAACGCCATTGATGAAGCGCTGGCGGGTCATTGTTCGCAGGTGACAGTCTGTCTGCATACGGACGGTTCTGTGAGTGTGACCGATGACGGACGCGGCATTCCCACCCAGATGCACCCTGAAGAAGAGATTTCCGCCGCCCAGGTGATCATGACCCAGCTTCATGCGGGCGGAAAATTCGACCAGAACGCTTACAAAGTGTCCGGCGGTTTGCACGGCGTGGGCGTGTCGGTGGTGAACGCGCTGTCAGAATGGCTTGATCTGACCATCTGGCGCGATGGCGGCGAGCACACCATGCGTTTCCTGCACGGTGAACCTGAAAACGGCCAGGATCTGCGCGTGACCGGTGAGGCGAACGGTCAGGAAGGCACCCGGGTGCGCTTCATGCCATCTGACAGAACCTTCTCTGATATTGTGTTTGACCGCAATCGCCTGTTGCATCGTCTGCGCGAACTCGCCTTCCTCAATTCCGGCGTCCGTATCCTGATCCGCGATGAGCGGGAGACGGAAATCTTTGAGGAAGCGCTGGAATATGAAGGCGGCGTCGCCGCTTTCGTGAGGCATCTTGATCGTTCCAAAACACCTCTGTTCAGTGAACCGGTGATGATCGCCGGTCAGCGTGACGGCGTGACGGTTGAACTCGCCATGGAGTGGAATGACAGCTATCACGAGAATGTCCTCTGTTTTACCAACAACATCCCCCAGCGTGATGGCGGTACGCACCTCGCGGGCTTCCGAGGCGCGCTAACCCGGGTGATCAACCAGTACGCTGCTCGTTCCGGGGTCGCGGCCAAGGCCAAAGTGTCGATTACCGGCGATGATGCGCGCGAGGGGTTGACCTGTGTGCTGTCGGTGAAAGCGCCTGATCCGAAATTCTCCTCACAAACCAAGGATAAGCTGGTCTCTTCCGAGGTCCGCCCGGCGGTGGAAGGCGCGGTCTATGACCGCCTCACCGAATGGTTTGAGGAACACCCCGCTGAAGCCAAGCAGATTGTCACCAAAATCGTAGAGGCGGCGGCCGCCCGCGAAGCCGCCCGCAAGGCGCGTGAACTGACCCGGCGCAAATCCGCGCTTGATATCACCTCCTTGCCTGGAAAACTGGCTGATTGTCGGGAAAAAGATCCCGCCAGGTCCGAACTCTTCATCGTGGAGGGGGATTCCGCAGGCGGGTCGGCCAAACAGGGCCGCCATCGAGAAAACCAGGCTGTGCTGCCGCTGCGGGGCAAAATCCTCAATGTGGAACGCGCCCGGTTCGACAGGATGCTCTCTTCTGATCAGGTGGGCACGCTGATCACCGCGCTAGGCGCCGGCATCGGTCGTGATCAGATCGATTACGACAAGTTGCGTTACCACAAGGTCATCATCATGACCGATGCGGACGTCGATGGCGCACACATCCGGACCTTGCTGCTCACCTTCTTCTACCGGCAAATGCCCGGGTTGATCGAACGCGGCCATCTCTATATCGCCCAGCCGCCGCTCTACAAAGTCACGCGCGGCAAGTCCCAGCGCTATCTGATCGACCAGCCCGAAATGGACGCTTTCCTCCTTGAGGAGGGGAGTTCCGAAGCTGTGCTGGAGCTCGACACCGGGGAAACCAGGACCGGCGCCGATCTGGTTGAACGCGTCCGCGCCGCTCGCGGCAGTGCGCTGAACGAGGACCGACAGGGCGACGGGTTCCCCAGCGTGGAGCTGGAGCGCGGCCACGGCTCGCGGCTCCAGAGGGAGGCGAGGGGCCGAGTCGCGCGGGGCGTGCGGAACGGGCGGGCGCGTGCTGAGCGAGGCGCGTGCTCGCGCGTGCTG
>RKRX01000041.1 GCA_007571185.1 Oceanicaulis sp. | reverse complement strand
GTTCTATCACACTTTCAAACTGTTTGGCAACTTTGGTGAGATCACTATCAATCCGCTCAACGTAATCTCGCATATCATATCTTTCCGTTTCTATTTTTTTATCTCTATTTTCTGCAAGGGTGCCAATACCTTTTCTCAGGGTTTCTTCTATTTGATCTCCGCGATTATTGAGGGGTTCTATCGCGCTGGCAAACTGTTTGGCAACCTTGGCGAGATCATTGTCAATCCGCTCAACGTAATCTCGCATGCTAGATCTCTCTGTTTCTATTTTTTTATCTCTATTCTCTGCAAGAGTGCCGATACCTTCTCTCAGGGTTTCTTCGAGTTGATCTCCGAGATTATTGAGTGGTTCTATCGCGCTGGCAAACTGTTTGACAGCCTTGGCGAGATCACTGTCAATCCGCTCAACGTAATCTCGCATACGCTCGGCATTCGTCTCGAGTGAATCGGACATGGTTGTAAGAACCTTCTCGAGCTGCGTATCCACATCGCCAAAGCGATCTTGATAGTCAGCCCAGGCTTTCTCCGCAGTGCTTGCAGTATCGGCCATGGATTGAGCCAGACGCTCAGCCTTTCCGATTGCTGTGGCGAACGAGTCAGACAGAGCCGTCATGGATTTTTCAACCGAGGCGGCGACATCATGGAGCTGATTGAGAACAGGCGTGATCGGTTCGGCCGCCGATTTTATGGATGTGGCCGCATTTTCCAGTGTTTCACCGGCGCGATCTGTCGCAGCGGCAGCCCTGTCCATGCTGTCTGCATGCTGCTTGGCCGTTGATGTGTTTTCGCTTAACTGCTCCCCCAGATCCTGAAGATTTTCAACCGCTTTTTCGACTGAACCTATCCAGTTTTCAGAAGCGTCAGACATCGCAGATTTCAGTGTTTCTCCAACCTGCTCTGCAACTCTGGCAATGTTGTCAGCGGATTTTTCCAGCGCTGCGGTCAATTGTTCATGCGCCGTCTCACCAAAGCTCGTTGTCAGCCTAGACAGGGTTTCCCCGATCAGATTCAAGCGTTCGGCATTCGCCGCCCCGGCGGCATTCATGTCTTCCAGTGAACCGGTAATGGCCTCTCGAACACCCCGGGCAGCCGCCAGGATTTCACTATTGCTTTCCTCTCCAGTCTTGCGCACCTGCCCCGTCATCTCTAGAAATTCCGCCTGCATGCGATCAGCGATCTGTGACAGCGCCTGCGAGGCGTTTGACATTTGTCGTGCAGCCGCGTCTCCACCTTCGGTCAATTTTCCTGACAGACCGGAAAGCTCAGAGCGCAGATCACCGAGAGTCCGTCCGAGTTCCCTGATCTCGCCGCCCGCCATCTGATTCACCGCCCCACTGACACTTTCGGCGATATGGCCTCGTTGATCAGTCAATTCCCGCTTGATGTCTCCAAGCCCAGCCGTGACAGGCTGCATGGCCCCTTCAAGTGATGTTGCAAGATCGGTATTGAAAGTTTTGAGTTGGGTGGATTGTTCCTTGAGCTCTTTGAGTTGATTCATCGTCAGGCGCTGTTGCGGCATGAAAACCAATCCGCTCTCGACCGTATCTGACAGTTTCTCGATCTTGCGCCGAATAACAAACGTACACATTCCACAGAAAGACCGTAGAAGAATAGATGCAGCAAGCCCGCCAATGGATGCGTAAAACTTTGAGGCGGCGCCGCCAACAATTGAGATCACTGCACTTTGAACACGCACATTATCGACTGAACTGTCAACGTCCTGGTTCGGCAAGAATTCAGTAACCGTTCCCAGCTCGACCTCAACCTTATGAATTGCACCTTTGTAAGCTTGACATGCCCCCGACATTGCCCCATCGGAAACCATCTCACATCCTGCTTTCATGAGCACCGCAATTATGCCAATGAAAGTCAGAAGCAATCCCAGCGATACGAACAGCCCCGCCAATCCAGCATACTTCTGAGGATTACTGATCGCTCTTGTGAAGTAGCCGTGAGGGCGCTCTGTGTTCTGAATCACATCGGTGGTCTCATCGACGAATGTTTCCTTGAACTCCGACCAGGCAAGCCGAAGTTCCTTCTCCTTCCCGATCCAGCTGAGCACCCGCCGCACAAAACGGCTGAAAACGGACGGAAATCCATCTCCCATCACCGGATCGACCGTATCGGTAAAATTCGCAGTGAATATCTTTCGACGATCGTCGAAAGAACGGGCTCGTCTGAAGAGCCGGGCGAGCCTGCGCCTTCGGATTTCCATGCTCCTCAAGGAAGGCCAGACACGGAAAAAGAAAACGAAGAGAACAAACCCTGAAGCTATAATGATCAGCGAAAACGCGATCCCGGCAGCGAAGTGCGAACCTTCGGCCACAAATCGAGCCATGAAAGGCAGAAGCAACTCCTCAAAAACTTGTCCTGCCCATTCAAGAAAGTTCGAGAGGTTTCCCATGAATTGGTTGAGTGCGGCGTGCAATTTCTGAATAATCCCGACGATGAAAGTGCTCGGATCAGTTCCATGTTCTAGAAGGATAAACTCATGATCGAACCGGCGCAACATTGACGGCGATACAGACTTCACCGTGGATACCAAGTGGAAGAGACTCGATGCTTGCGACCCCGAAGGCCGCATGGGGATTAGCCCAAATGACATCTACCAGATGATGACTTACGCGCACGTCTACCCGGCTCGTCGCATCATGCTCCTTTATCCCCATCACAGCGGCTCACAGAGCCCGGCTGGCATGCAGACCTGGGTTCACGATCGCATGGTCGGAGAAGATCATCGAAATCGCTACAATTGATGTGTCGCAGCCCAAATCGGCGCTGGAACAGTTTTCAGGCCTGATGCAACACCGACATAATGGCGATACAGGGTAGGCCAATTCCGTCGAGACAGCAGCATGAAGTGCTGAAGGTTTACTCCCCAGCACGATCCCGGGCAAATTCCCAGACATCAAGTTACGGTACCGACGAGGGTCAGTCTGCGTCGATCAAATATCCACACCCACGGCATCGGACAGGCGTTCAAACCCGTCCGCCCTTAACAACCTGGCCAACCCGTCACGAATGCGTAGGGCTAGCCCCGGGCCCTGGTAGACCAGCGCGGTGTAAAGCTGGATCGCATTGGCTCCGGCGCGGATCCTGGCGTAGGCTGACTCGGCGCTGTCAATCCCGCCTACGCCGATGATCGGCAGGTCAGGACCGGCCAGCCTGCGGAAAGTACGCAGCGCCTGGGTGGATTTCGCTTTCAGCGGCGCGCCGGACAGACCGCCCTTCTTGTCCTTGTGCCTGCTCTTGAGCGTGTCGGGCCGTTCCAGCGTGGTGTTGGACACGATCAGGCCAGACAGATGATGAGTGTCGACAGCCGTCACAATGGCCTCAATCCCGGCAGTCGTCAGGTCCGGCGCGACCTTGAGAAAAACCGGTTCGACCCCGCGCGTATCATTGACTCTCCTGAGCACATCATCGAGCGCCTCTTCCGATTGCAGCGCGCGCAAACCAAGCGTATTCGGGGAGGAAATATTGACGGTAAAGAAATCCGCCAGCCCCGACAACGCCTTCAGCAGGAGGGCATAATCGCCAGCACGATCTTTGGAATCCTTGTTGGCGCCTAAATTCACCCCGACCAGGCCGTCAGCGCGCGCGGGACTGTCCCGGTGCGCTGCCAGACGAATCTTCACCACATCCAATCCCTTATTGTTGAAGCCCATCCGGTTGATGATCGCCCGGTCTGACCGCAGGCGGAACAAGCGCGGGCGTGGATTGCCCGACTGGGGCCGTGGGGTGACCGCACCCACTTCTACAAAGCCGAACCCGACGTTGAGTAGAGCTTCAGGGGTCTCGGCATTCTTGTCAAAACCGGCCGCCAGTCCAACCGGATGGTTAAGCTCAAGTCCCGCCAACACCGTTGCGAGCACGGGCGCCGCCGGTGTTCTGACCTTGGGACCCAAACCTGACTTCAGGCCCATCAACGCGGTGCGATGAGCGGTCTCAGCAGGCAGATAGGTCAGAAGGCGCGCGAGCTGATCCATCATGCTGTCAACTCCCGCGACAGGCGCCGACATCGCGACGCTCGTCGCCCCCATCGCCGACGAGACGGACGGCTCCGATCCCAATGTGGTCAAGGCGGTCGTCGCATGGCAGAGCGAAACGCTCGGCCGTGCGCTCTACTTCACGCGCGCGGCCGCGCCCTGGGGCGAAGGCCCGCTGTGGCATCACATCGGGCTCTACGCCTACCGCCGCTCGGCCCTGGACAGATTCGTGACTCTGCCGGTCAGCAGCCTGGAGCGACGCGAGCGGCTGGAGCAGCTTCGCGTGCTCGAGGACGGGATGCGCATCGAGGTGGCGTTCGTGGAAACGGTCCCGCTCGGCGTCGACACGCCGGCGCAGCTCGCGCAGGCGCGGGCGCTGCTCGCGGCGGG
>RKRX01000190.1 GCA_007571185.1 Oceanicaulis sp. | reverse complement strand
GGTGATCGTCGAATAAGATGCCATACAGGTCAAAGGCCTCGCGTTCAAACCAATTGGCGGACGGGAACAGCTCCACCACTGAGTCCACCGGAGTGTCTTCATCAGTGCTGAGCACGACGCGAATGCGATGGTTCAGATGCATGCTGAGTAAGTGATAGACCACTTCAAAGCGATGAGAACGCGCGGGCCAGTCCACGCCACAGATATCCACCAAAGCGGTGAACCGGCAAAGGATGTCGTTACGTAGAAAGTGCAGAACCTTGATCACGCGATCACGATGAATAGTCACGGTAAGTTCGTCGTGATTCACCTCAACTTCACGCACATCTTCATCCAGCGCGGAGGAAATGTGTGCGCCCAATTCAGTTAGCGTTTCGATCCTGCTCATAAATACATCTCCGAAGCCAGCGTCCTGTCCTGGGTATGATGCCAGATCGTTTCTATGGATGGGGTGCTGGACATGACCCTAAGTAAATTATTGCACACGCCTACGGTACCATGAGAGGCGCCCTCTGGTACACGACACTCTGTTGCAACGAAAAATGAAATCCTTCACACTTGGCCGTGAAATTGCTCAAAATAGGCGATTCCAAACCCAGATAGAGAGGAAACTTGGCCGCTAACTAAACCTGCTCTCACAAAGGCGAACTCTGACCGTCACAAAAAACCTCTGCTAACGGGGGCGCTTGCAGACATCCCTGCCTAGGCGCCGGTTTCAGCTTCAGGGCTTGTGGTCCCAATCGATCCGAACCACAATTTCGTCAGGGTGGGCGAAACGCAACACGTAACGGGCGCGTTCCTCCAGATAGTCCACATCCACCGCAGCATCAGAACCCCCTATTCTCAGACGCGAAACGCGATCTTCCTTGAGCGTGCGAATGGCTCGAACCTCGGCCAGCTCGGCCTCAACCATCGCGATCTGCGCCTTGATTCGCCTGTGGTTGAGGTGACCTTGCTCCCCATGAAGAGCATGATAGCCAAGATATGTGATAAAAATCACCAATAAAACCAATGAAATGAGTTGCCACAGCGTATTCATCATCACCTCGCTATCCGCTATTTGCCCATCGTCCGGAGATCAAGACTTAGGTGAAGGTCGTAAAGGAATAGTTAGAATGAATCGTCAGCCTGCCATTTTCATGCCACGAGACCGGCGCCTGTGGTCGCTTAATCTGCCTCCCGCATAGACCGCTGCATCACCTAGCTCGGCTTCGATGCGAAGCAGCTGGTTGTATTTGGCGGTCCGATCTGAGCGCGCCAGCGAGCCGGTTTTGATCTGACCGCAGTTCAATCCCACCGCCAGATCAGCGATTGTGGTATCTTCGGTTTCACCCGAACGGTGGCTCATCACCGCACCATAACTCGAGCGTAACGCCATCTCCACCGCGTCCACGGTTTCAGACAAGGTGCCAATCTGGTTCACCTTCACCAGCAGGGCATTGGCCGCGCCCACTTCAATACCATAGGCCAAGCGCGCAGAATTTGTCACAAACAGATCATCGCCCACCAGCTGCACATTCCCATCCAATAAACTGGTCACAATCTGCCAACCTTCCCAGTCGTCCTCGGCCATACCATCCTCAATGGAAAGGATCGGATAGGCTGCACACAACTCTTTGAGGTATTCAGCAAAATTTTCAGAAGTGTAAGTACGACCTGCTCCTTCCATGACGTACTTTCCGTCTTTGAAGAATTCAGTGGATGCTATGTCCAGTGCCAAGGCAACCTCAGAACCCGCCTCATAACCTGCGGTTTCGATGGCTTTTACAATGACGTCTAGACACGCCTCGGCGCTCTTGAGATCGGGAGCAAAACCGCCTTCATCACCAACATTAGTGTTCAATCCCCCAATCTTCAGCTCTGCCTTAAGTGCATGGAATATCTCCGCCCCGCAACGCAAGGCTTCGGAAAAAGTCGCAAAACCCGTAGGCATAATCATGAATTCCTGAAAATCCACTGGATTGTCAGCATGAGCGCCGCCATTGAGGATATTCATCATCGGAGTCGGCAGCACATGAGCGCTGGAACCTCCCACATAGCGATAAAGCGGCAGAGAACTTGATGCCGCCGCCGCCTTAGCGATGGCCAATGATACGCCAAGCAACGCGTTGGCGCCCAGGCGAGCTTTATTTTCAGCCCCATCCAGATTTATCAGGATATTGTCGATATTGCGCTGTTCTCGCGCATCCAAGCCCGTAATCGCTTCCAATATCTCGGTTCTTACCGCCGCGACAGCTTTCAGTACGCCCCGACCCTTATAGCGATTTCCACCATCGCGCTTTTCAACAGCTTCATGCACACCGGTGGATGCACCGGACGGTACGGCTGCACGTCCCATCGCGCCATCTTCTAGGAACACATCCACCTCAATGGTCGGATTGCCCCGACTGTCGAGGATTTCGCGGGCAGCGATATCAACGATGGCAGCCATGGCGCGGAAATCCTTCACTGAAACAAAAACCGTGACGAACCTCGTACCGGCTCCGTATGAGTCACGAGCGTTTCGTAATCGTGCCACCTGAATACGAAAAGCTCCGCCCTGGCACAGCATAGAACTTTTGCTGTCAAAGACTGACACTGACACCCCGCAGGAGGTATCGGACCTAGTCGTCTTGCTCATCCAAAATTTGACGGCCGCGATACATACCGGTCTTGAGGTCAATGTGATGTGGGCGGCGTAGCTCACCGGAACCTCGATCCTCAATGTACGCCGTTGGACAGATGGCGTCATGCGCGCGACGCATGCCACGCCTGGATTTGGTGATCTTACTTTTGGGGACTGCCATCCATCTCTCCCTAAGACTCTAAAAGCACCAAGGTTTGCAGATCGCACCGGAGCAAACCTTGCACAAGCAAGCTGCAGGGCATACTGGTTTGTGTGGCTCGGTGCAACTGTCTGACTACACCAATCGACTATACTCTTTTGCCGCCGCAATGAAACTGGCGAACAGCGGGTGGGGCTCGAACGGGCGTGATTTATACTCAGGATGGTACTGAACGCCGATGAACCATGGATGATTGGTGTATTCAACAACCTCAGGCAGCACGCCGTCGGGCGACAGACCGGCAAAGACGAGCCCCGCCTCTTCAAGCTGCTTCCTGTAGGCGATGTTTACTTCATAGCGATGGCGGTGGCGTTCACAGATATCCGCGCGGCCATAAATGGCGCGCACCTTGGTATTATGCCTGAGCCGGGCGGGAAACGCGCCCAGGCGCATGGTGCCGCCCAGATCGTCCCCAGTCTTGCGGTGTACGGTTTCGTTATCCCGCATCCATTCAGTCAGCAACCCCACCAGCGGTGCTTCAGGCGTACCAAATTCAGAGCTGGAAGCCCCTTTGATGCCAGCCAAGTTCCGCGCCGCCTCGATCACCGCCATCTGCATACCAAGACAAATACCAAAATACGGAACCCTCCGTTCGCGAGCGAATCTGGCGGCGGCGATCTTGCCTTCCGCACCCCGCCTGCCAAAACCGCCCGGCGCCAGAATTGCGTGTACGTCTTCCAGCTCAGCAAGATTGCTTTCATCCTCAAACCGGCTGGCATCAAGCCATTTCACGTTCACCCTTACGCCATTTTCAATGCCGCCATGGTTGAGGGCTTCCAGCAGGGATTTGTAGGCGTCCACAAGCACGACATACTTGCCTACCACGGCAACGGTCACTTCGCCGTCGGGGTTGTGTACCGTTCGAGAAATAGCTTTCCAAACTGACAGATCCGGCTCGGGCGCATCATCCAAACCGAAGCACTCAAGTACAACCTGGTCCAGACCCTGAGCATGGTATTTCAGTGGAACGTCATAGAGGAACGCCGTATCCCGGCCTTCGATGACTGCATTCTCAGATACGTTACAAAGTAGCGCAATTTTGCGTTTATCATTGATATCAATCGGAATTTCACAGCGGCACAATAAGATATCGGGTTGAATGCCGATGGAACGCAACTCCTTCACCGAGTGCTGGGTAGGTTTGGTCTTCATCTCGCCCGCCACCTTGATGAAGGGCAGCAAGGTTACGTGAATGAAGATAGCGTTACGCCGACCTAGCTCCTGACCGAGTTGACGGATCGCCTCAAAGAACGGCAGACCCTCAATATCGCCCACCGTGCCGCCGATCTCGCACAGCACGAAATCCACATCGCCAGCGTCAGACAGAACAAAGCTCTTGATGGCGTCAGTGACGTGGGGAATCACCTGCACAGTCGCACCTAGATAATCTCCGCGGCGCTCACGCTGGATGATCTCGGAATAAATGCGGCCAGTGGTGATGTTATCGCTTTGATGAGCGGAAACACCTGTGAAGCGTTCATAATGACCCAGATCAAGATCGGTCTCAGCCCCGTCCTCGGTCACGTATACCTCGCCATGCTGATATGGCGACATGGTGCCCGGATCCACGTTCAGATA
>RKRX01000173.1 GCA_007571185.1 Oceanicaulis sp. | reverse complement strand
GGGTATAAGGGACAGAGCCCGGTCGGCCGGTTCTTTATCGGGCCAAAGCGCAGTGTGCTGGAGCCCGACGAGCTGATCCGCTCCGTTCGGGTGCCGGTAGCCAGAGGTCCGCAGCAATTCTCGAAGGTCGGAACTCGCAACGCCATGGTTATCGCGGTGGTGTCATTCGCCGTTTCCTTCGATGCCGGTGCCGGTCGGGTCGGTACTGGCATCGGGTCGGCTGCCCCAACCCCCATCGAGGCACATGCGGCGTCTGCCTATCTAGAAAGGGAGCTCACGGCCGGGGAGTATTGGTACCACCGTCGGGAACTCGACCCGAGCCTGGTGGAAGGCTTTGCCGAACGGGTGGCCGGAGCGGCTAGTCCGATCGATGATGTTCGTGGAGTGGCGTCCTACCGGCGCCATGCGCTTCAGGTGATAGCACGGCGAACGCTGACGTGGGCGTGGGAAGCCATGCCACCGGAATGATGCAGAAGGGCGATCATAGTTGACATGATCCAGATCGAAAATAGCGGAACAAGACGGCTCGAGCCCATATGGCCCGAAGTTGATCAGCTAGTCTATGATCACGGCGTCAAGGCGCGCACCAACCATCTTTATAGCGTGGTCAAGGATGTGGTCACCCCGATGGAGTGGCCAATTTTCGCTCCCCTGATCGACGCAATCAACCAGCTCAAGGCGATGCGCAACGCCACCATCCTGGCGCACAACTACATGACGCCGGAGATTTTCAACTGTGTGGGCGATATCACCGGAGATTCCCTCAAACTCGCCCAGGTCGCCGCTGAGGCGAAAGAGGATGTTATCGTGCAGGCGGGCGTGCACTTCATGGCTGAGACCGCCAAAATCCTGTCACCGAACAAAACCGTTCTGATTCCAGACATGGACGCAGGCTGCTCACTGGCCAGTTCCATCACCGGCGCAGACGTACAGACCATCAAAGCCGCCTACCCCGATTGTCCGATCGTCACCTATGTGAACACTTCGGCTGAAGTGAAAGCGTATTCCGATATCTGCTGCACCAGCTCGAACGCGGTTCAGGTGGTTGAAGCCATCGCCGAGCAGTGGAACACTGATACGGTCATCGTCATCCCCGACCAGTATCTAGCCAAGAATGTAGCGGCCCAGACCGATATCAAGATTCTGACCTGGAAGGGCGAGTGTGAAGTGCACGAGCAGTTCACTCCCGAGGACATTGAGGATTTGCGCGACGCTCACCCCGATGCCGTAATCATCACTCACCCTGAATGTCCGCCCGAAGTGATGGCGGCGGCTGACTTCGCCGGTTCAACCAGTGCGATGGCGCAGTATGTGAGAGACAAGGCGCCGGAAAAGGCTATCTTGATCACCGAATGTTCCATGAGCGACAATGTCGCGGTTGAGAATCCCGGCGTTGAATTCATCAAACCCTGCAATCTGTGCCCGCATATGAAGCGCATCAGTTTGACGAACATTTATGAAGCCCTGCGCGACGTGAAGTACGAAATTAGTGTCGATCCGGTGATTGCCGATAAGGCCAGGGCCAGCCTGCAGGCCATGCTGAATCTGCCCAAGGTGGACAACCCGTTTCATTTCGACACCGGCAAGAACCTGGCGTCCGCGCCCTACGTGGCTATCTGACGACACTGGCAAGCGTCCGCCCTGCCAGACATTTTGATATTGGAGCTCGGCTTGCCTGCTTCTCCTTTCCTCATTATCGGCGCCGGCATCGCCGGACTGTGGACAGCGTTATGCGCTGCACCACGTCCTGTGGTGCTCCTGACCGGCGCAAAGCTGGGAGACAACACCTCCACCGGATGGGCCCAAGGCGGGGTCGCCGCAGCACTCGGCCCCGATGATACGCCATCTTTGCATGCTGAAGACACGATGAGTGCAGGCGTCAAGTTGGTGAATAAAGACGCTGCACACATGCTGGCCAAGGCGGGAACAGCTGAAGTGAACGCCCTCTATGATCTGGGCGCGCCCTTTGAGAGGGATGAGCACGGCGCCTGGGTGCTGTCCAGGGAAGCCGCCCATGGCATCGCGCGTGTAGCCCGGATCAAGGGCGATCAGGCTGGCGCCGGAATTCTGGCTGTGCTGATCAGGGCGGCGAAAGCCGCCATTCACATTGAAATCCGGGAAGGCTGGCAGGCCGAGGCCCTGTTGCCGGACGCCGGTGACGGTTGCGCCGGCGTTCTGAGCCGCGCCCCCTGTGGCGCATTGCATGAACTGGTTGCTGAACATACCGTGCTAGCGACAGGGTCTTTGGGTGGTCTTTATGCTGTCACCACCACGCCTTGGAGCAGCCAGGGTCAGGCTCTGGCCATGGCGGCCAGGCTGGGCGCGGTGATCCGCGATTGTGAATTTATCCAGTTTCACCCCACCGCCATAGATATTGGTCTCGACCCTTCTCCTTTGGCTACTGAAGCGCTACGGGGAGAAGGTGCGGTTCTGGTGGATCGTAAAGGCGTGCGGTTCATGGCTGATACTCATCCGCTGGCCGAACTCGCCCCGCGCGATGTGGTCGCCCGAGCCGTGCATGTGCAGAACCAATCAGGCCGTGGCGCATTTCTGGATGCACGAGAGGCTGTGGGCGAAGCCTTTCCCGATCAATTCCCGGCGGTCTTCGCCGCGTGCCAATCGGGCGGAATCGACCCCCGTGTGGCCTGCATCCCGGTAACGCCCGCAGCGCACTACCATATGGGCGGCGTTGAGACCGACCTGAACGGCGCCACATCGGCACCCGGTCTCTGGGCCGTGGGTGAATGCGCCTGCAATGGTCTTCATGGGGCAAACCGCCTGGCGTCCAATTCCCTTCTGGAAGGACTGGTCTTTGGTCGGCGCACCGCCAACGCAGTCAAGGCCGCCGCGCCACGGCCGGTCCGTCCCCGGATCGTGCAGGCGCCGCCAATTCTGCCCGATGAAGCGCTTCAAACCCTTCGGCAAGCTCTTAGCCGACATGCGGGCGTGGTGCGTGATATGACAGGTCTGAAAACACTGATGTCCACACTTGCACGGATGCGGGCGCAGCACGGCGACGCGCCAGCCCTTATAGCGGCCCACTTTGTAGCGTTAGCCGGATTGGAACGCACCGAAAGCCGAGGCGTGCACTTCCGCGCCGATCATTCCGAACCCCATGATCAGGCTTGCCCTAGCCGTTTGACCTTGACCGATCTCAGAAACACAGGTGACACGTCTCATACCGGAGTCGCCGCATGATCCCCCGTCTACCTCGCCACATGATCGAAGACCTGGTCAATCGCGCCCTGAATGAAGATCTAGGCGGTCGGGGTGACATCACCTCGCTCATCACCATCCCGATCAATCGTAACGGCCATTTCGTGATCGTCAGTCGCGCCAGCGGCGTGCTGGCCGGTCAGCAACCCGTCAACGCCTGTTTTGATTTAGTGGACCGCGATATCGTGGCGACCTGGTGCAAATCTGACGGCGACACCGTGAAAACGGGTGATGTGATCGCGCTTGTGAATGGGCCTGTCAGCGCCATTCTGACCGCAGAGCGTTCGGCGCTGAATTTTCTAGGCCGGATGAGCGGCATCGCCACGCTCACCCGTCGTTATGTCACCGCGGTCGCCGATACCGGCGTAACCATCACCCATACCCGAAAAACCACGCCGGGCCTGCGTGCGGTGGAATTGCAGGCGGTTCAGGCTGGCGGCGGCGCCATGCACCGTTATGGTCTCGATGATGCGATCCTGATCAAGGACAATCATGTGGCTGTGTGTGGCTCGGTAAGTGCAGCCGTCGGGCGCGCCCGCTCCCGGGTCGGTCATATGACCCGGGTTGCGGTGGAGGTGGATCGGCTGGATCAGCTTGATGAAGCGCTTTCAGCCGGAGCCGAAAGCATCCTGCTGGATAATTTCAGTCTTGAAGATCTGCGCGCCGCTGTGAGGCTGACCGCCAAGCGCGCCACCCTCGAGGCGTCTGGTGGAGTGACGCTGGAAACCGTGCGCGCCATCGCCGAGACCGGTGTAGACGTGATCAGCGTCGGCGCTCTGACCCATTCCTCCCCCAATTTCGATCTAGGTCTGGACGAAGGTCAAGCTTCGCGCTCAGCTAGCAGGTGACGCTCGGGACGGTTGGGAAAACGGTAGAAAATGTGCGCCCCAATCCGACGCGTGCGTACCAGGGAGTCATTCCAGATTGGGTCTACCGCCGTGGTGTGATAGTGCGTGGCGCGGTTGGTGATCAGGGGAGCAAAACCCATCAGAACGTGATCAGCGATGCTCTGAGCCCGCTCCCAGCTGCGACCCGTTGGCGGGTGCGCCGTAGAGCCGTCACAGGTGAAGGTGAACTGGCAACCCGTGGTCCGCTCCGCACCCTCGTACACCACACCGCATACCGAATCGGGATAAGCGCGATGACGCACCCGGTTCAGCACCACTTCGGCCACCGCCATCTGACCGGCCAGCATCTCAC
>RKRX01000231.1 GCA_007571185.1 Oceanicaulis sp. | reverse complement strand
GTGTTAAACCAATGCGATCAGATTTTCCGGGTGCTTTTTGCATATGTCTATCTCCATAGTGTTACGTGATATATAATCATTATTTCCAAAAAGTCAACCCTTATTTACAGTTATTTGAAAAAATTATGCTGAATTTTTGTATGGAGATAAATACCCTTTCAAACCTCAAAACCGGTTGATAAGGTTTAACCCCTGTAATACCCTGCCGGTTTTGGGATCACTCACACCGCTTGAGGCCAGCCATGCAACTTCGTGAAATTTTAGACGAATACCATCGGGAATCTCGCACCGAACGTGAAAAAGGCGCATACTTTGAACGCCTTGTGCGTATTTTTCTTGAAAATGACGATACGTAGAAACAGTTCTATAGTGAGGTTTTGCCCTTTTCTGACTGGGCGAAAGACCAAGGCTGGAGCCAATCAGATACCGGTATTGACCTGGTGGCCAAACTCACCGACGGGCCGGGATATGCCGCCATCCAGTGCAAATCACGAGGCTTGCGCTTTGTCTGATCGAAAAGTAAAGGACAATCATGGGTACACCAGCCAAAATTGAGGACATAAAGCCAGGCGCTTCAGTGCTTGGGTTGACGTCTGTCGGGGCTTCCAAAATTATCAACGTCGAATATTTTGGCGAACAAGCGCTAAAGGTTGTTTTTGAAGATTCCAATGGTTCTGTAAGCGATCGGCTTTTGTACCGAGACGAATTGCACAAGCTTTCTATTGCCGAACGCGGACAGTTTTGGTCGTTCGACGCGGACGGCGAAAAACTTCGTCTCGTCACCGAAGCTAACCGGATCAAGCTGGCGCACCATTTTGATCCGTACCTGGCCATTCATACCAGCATTGTTCAGCCGCTACCTCACCAAATAACGGCTGTTTATGGAGAAATGCTCACCAGGCAACCTCTTCGTTTCCTCCTAGCTGATGATCCCGGCGCGGGGAAAACCATTATGTCCGGGCTTTTGATCAAGGAGCTAATCGCACGCGGCGATCTGGAAAGATGCCTTGTGGTAGCGCCGGGCAGTCTCGTCGAACAGTGGCAGGACGAGCTCGGTGAGAAGTTCGATCTCGAATTCGATATTCTCAGTCGGGATATAATCAAGACGTCCCGGTCTGGCAATCCCTTCAATGACTGCAACCATTTAATCGTTCGCCTCGATGCCCTGGCACGGAATGAAGAACTCCAGGAAAAGCTTTTACGATCAACAGAATGGGATTTGGTGATTTCGGATGAAGCACACCGAATGTCAGCGAGTTATTTTGGTGGAGAAGTAAAATACACCAAACGATACCAGCTTGGTCAGAAACTTGGTCAAGTCTGCCGACACTTTCTTCTCATGACAGCTACGCCCCACAACGGAAAGGAAGAAGACTTTCAGCTGTTCATGGCGCTACTGGACAGCGACAGGTTTGAAGGTCGTTTCCGTGACGGCGTTCATTATGCTGATACTGAAGACATGATGCGCCGCCTTACCAAGGAGGAGCTAC
The DNA here is from genome assembly GCA_007571185.1 of Oceanicaulis sp. Taxonomy (GTDB): domain Bacteria; phylum Pseudomonadota; class Alphaproteobacteria; order Caulobacterales; family Maricaulaceae; genus Oceanicaulis. Next base: position 2,982 of record RKRX01000231.1, on the reverse strand, counting down.
TCAAATTCGATGGTACGCCTTTGTTTCCGGAGAGGCGCGCCTATACGGCAAGATACCAGCTCTCAGACGCCGAAGCGGCCTTGTATGCGGAAGTCACGGAATACGTTCGATCAGAGATGAACCGTGTTCAGAGGTTTGCAGGGGAAGACGAAAAAAAACGAAACAACGTAGGATTTGCCCTTCAAATCCTGCAACGTCGTTTGGCGTCGTCACCAGCCGCGATCTATCAATCCCTCAAGCGACGAAAAGAGCGATTGAAAAATGAACTTTCTGGAGCACGGCTTGTAGCCAGAGGCAAAACAATTTTTTCTCAGGAGAGTTGTCCTGGAAAAGACGTGCTCGATAACATCGATGAATACAATGAGGCGTACGTTGAAGAGTTGGAGGAAACAATTTCAACGACTGCCACGACAGCGGAAACACTCGAGCAGCTTGAAATCGAGGTTGAAACCCTGGACAGCCTTGAGCAACAGGCTTTACGGCTTCTTCGTTCCGGTCAGGACACCAAATGGCAGCAGCTCAATAAAATCCTCGATGACGACCTGATGAAGAATAGCGACGGCTCGCGTCGCAAACTGATCATCTTCACAGAGGCAAAGGACACATTGGAATACCTCGCGGAGAAAATACGCGGGCGTCTGGGCAATCCAGAGTACGTCGATGTGATTCATGGCGGGGTCACACGAGATAATCGCAGGGGCGTCGTAAAGCGCTTCATGCAGGATCGCGATATGCTTGTGCTGATTGCGAACGACGCCGCTGGCGAAGGTGTAAACCTTCAGCGCGGGTATCTCATGGTGAACTACGACCTTCCCTGGAACCCGAACAAGATTGAGCAAAGGTTCGGACGCATTCACCGGATCGGTCAAACAGAAGTCTGTCATCTCTGGAACCTTGTCGCCGCAGATACACGAGAGGGCGAGGTTTATGCGCGACTGTTAGAGAAACTGGAGACATCCCGTGAAGCTCTGAAAGGTCGTGTGTTCGATGTTCTTGGCGAGCTCTTCGAGGGAACCTCACTGAAAGACCTTCTTTGGGAGGCTATACAGTATGGTGAGCAGGACGACGTAAAGGCCACGCTTTTCGAAAAGATCGATGGGGCCGTAGACCACAAGCACATCGAGGAGTTGCTCCGCAAGAAGAAGCTGACAAACGATATGATGCCGCAGGCAGCGGTCGAGCAGGTACGGCTTGCCATGGAACGCGCCGAGGCGCAACGATTGCAGCCTCATCATATTCAAAGCTTCTTCATCGCGGCTTTCGAACAACTCGGTGGCCGGATCAAAGCGCGCGAAGAGGGGCGCTTTGAGATAACGCATGTGCCAGTGCGTATTCGCGAACGAGACCGATTGATCGGTAACAGCGCGCCACTCCAGAAAAAGTATGAGCGCATTTGCTTCGATAAGAACTGTATCAACCAGCAGCCCGTTGCCGAGTTCGTTGTGCCGGGCCACCCGCTGCTCGAAGCTGTCATAAGTCTGATCCGTGAGACCTGCGGCCACCTGATGAAGCAGGGAGCCGTGATGGTCGATGAAACAGATGATGAAGAAAATGTACGGGCGGTGTTCCTGATGGAGCACTCGATTGAGGATGGACGCCGAAAAAGTGACGGCAGCCCGAACACGGTATCTCGACGACTGCAATTTGCGAGCGTTGATGAAGAAGGTATCGTTGCCAGCGCTGGCGTTGCTCCTCACCTCAATCTTAGACCCGCAACTCCGGATGAGTTGGAAGCGATCCGCAAGGATGTTGAGGCAGATTGGCTCACCGAAGACCTGGAATCGAAGGTCAAAAACCATGCAATCATTGAATTGGCGCAAGCGCATCTTAAAGAGGTGAAGGCTCGCCGCATCCCCGAAATCGAAAAGGCGGAGGCTGAGGTTCAAGTGCGCCTGAAAAAGGAAATCAATTTCTGGGACTCGCGGGCGGCTGAATTACGTGAACAAGCTAAAGCGGGCAAGGAAACCCGATTGAACCGGGAAAATGCCCGGCGCCGGGCTGAAGACCTGGCTGAGCGGCTCCAAAGGCGTATGGCGCTGTTGGCGCAAGAGAAAAACATTACAGCAGCACCGCCCGTTGTCCGGGGTGGTTTGGTTGTGATTCCCGGGGGTCTTCTCAAACAGCGGATGGAGGACGGAGCAGCCCTTTCAGGTTTCGCAGAAAACGCAGCAAGCCGTCGTGAGATTGAGCTCCGCGCCATGGAGGCTGTGATGGACGCCGAGACAGCGCTTGGATTCAAGCCTCGCGATGTATCTGCTCAAAAGGTTGGGTACGATATCCTTTCATTTGATCCGGGTACGAAGCAACAACGCTTTATCGAGGTCAAAGGTCGGATTGATGGTGCGGATACCGTCATGGTCACTCGCAACGAGATAATCACTTCACTGAACAAGCCAGAGGATTATATCCTGGCGATCGTTCAGGTTTCCGGAGAATATGTAAATGCGCCGCGCTATGTATGGCGGCCTTTTGAAGTTGAACCTGCCTTCGGTGTGACAGCACAGCAGTTTGACATGAACCATCTGCTAGACCGATCGGAGGACCCGCGATGACAGAACCGTACAAAAAGAAACTCATTGAGGTCGCGATCCCGCTGGAGGCCATCAATGCGGCATCGGCACGGGAAAAGTCGATCAGTCATGGTCATCCATCATCACTCCATCGTTGGTGGGCGCGGCGCCCTTTGGCCGCGTGTAGAGCCGTTCTGTTTGCGCAGCTCGTGGATGACCCTTCGGGCCATCCAGACCAATTCCCTGACGAGGAAGCTGTGGAAGCCGAACGCAAGCGCTTGTTCAAGATTATTGAAGACCTGGTGCAATGGAAAAATTCAACGAATGTAGAGGTGCTAGAGCGTGCGCGGGCTGAGATCCGCAAGAGCTGCGGTGACGAGCTGCCTCCGGTTTATGATCCGTTCTCTGGTGGAGGGTCGATCCCGCTTGAGGCGCAACGCCTGGGCCTTCCGTCTGATGGTTCCGACCTCAA
>RKRX01000080.1 GCA_007571185.1 Oceanicaulis sp. | reverse complement strand
CTACGTCCGTGGTCTCCTCCACAATGCGCCCTTCGGGTGCAAAAACCAAAACACCATTATCGGCCAGCTTGAATTCATCATTGGAAAACAGCCCGCCAATAAGGGCGATCAGCACAAAGCCGAAAATGACAAGACCCAGAATGCGCAAAATCCCGTGCTGGATCGCGCCGATCCAGCGCCAGATGCGTGCAATGATATGTTCGTTAGACGGCATGGAAAACTCCTCCCTCGCCCCTGTCTTTGGCGCACCTTAATCACAGCGGTTCGTCACTGCAACACCGATTCTAGGTAAGGGTCAGACCAAGACCTGTAGTTTTATCACATCGGTTATCGTCAACGGCTAGAAGCGTTCCAGCAACCGGTCAATGTAATCAAGCTCTTCCTGCGGACGGTTGCGCTCAGCGGCGCGTCGACGCAGCTCTTCCAAGATGTCTCGAGCGCGTTGACGTTCGGCTTCACTGGGCAGGGTCGCGTCGCCTTCTCTTGCGCCCCCACGGCCAAGCGGGTCGCGTCCTTCGTCCTCTCGGTTGTCCGCGAGTTCGCGTTCGATGGCCTGGGCGGCGGCCCTGGAGGCGCTGCGCAACTGGCTCAGAGCTTCATCCTGATAGGCCAACGCCTGTTGCCCTTGTCCCTGGCGCAATGCCCGGCTGGCGTTTTCCATGGCGTCACGCGCGCCATTCAGCGCCGATTCCATCTCTTCGGCGCCTTCACCGCCAGACATGGCCGGTTCCTGGCCATCGAGCATGTCCGCCAGATCGCTCTGGGGATCGGCAAGGTCTTGCAAGGATGGTTCCCCGCTTCCGTCCTGCTCGCCTTCACGGGCGCTCTGTTCGGCGTTGAACGTGTCTTCCATCAGCTCGCGCTGATCGGTGATTGCATTGCTCAGCTCTTCCAGCGCCTCACGCAGGGCCTGGGCCATGGCGCTTTCACCTCCGCCAGCGCCGCCGCCGAAACCTTGACCAGCGCCCCCGCCCAGCTGGACCTGCATGTTTCTCAACAGTTCGGCCAGTTGCGCCAGGGCGCGGCGTGATCCGGCGCTGTCGCCTAGTTCCGCGGCTTCACGCAGAGCGTCCAAAAGCTCTTGCAGGAAGTCTGAATCCATGCCGCCCTGACCGCCGCCGCCACTGGCGAAACGTCCAGCTTCCGCCGCTTGCCGGGCCAATAATTGTACGTAGTTGGCCATGGCCTGTTCAAACGCATCAAACAAAGCAGACAGTTCGATAGGATCAGCGCCTCGAGCCAGAGCGTCTGACAGAGCGCGTTCAGCCGCCTGAAGAGCGGCTTCAGCATCGGCGAGACTGCCCAGCTCTGCCCGCAAGGCGATGTCCCACAAATCGGCTTCCATATGGCTGAGATCGGTGTGTTCGCGCGCCCGGCGCACTTCATTGAGCGCTGTGCGCAAGCCCATCCAGACAATAGCGTCATCGAAATAATGTGTGGGTGCATCGCTGGCGGCGTTGAGCGCTAGGGCAAGGCGTTGAATTTCCCGTGGGGCGCGATCAAGCCGCCGGGCGGGTTGGTCATCCAGAAATCCGCTCTTGAGGTCTGCGCGTTCCGGCATGGGGGCGTAGGGCGCCTGCACCTGCAAGAAGCGCTGACGTTCGGCGGCGACAGCGCGCGCCAGCGGATCGAGGAAAATCCGCTGGGGCAAGGTAAAGCTCATCTCGCCGCTGATCCCGCGCTGTCCCGCGCCGTCAACTCCGGCCAGTCGGATGACGACTCGTTGGCCCGCAAACTTGCTGCGGGACATATCCAGATTGGCGGTGCGCACCCCGTTCGCATTGGCCTCGCTTAACTCACCGGGACTGAAGACGTAAATCTCATACCCGTCTTCAGGCATGATGCTGTCGGCATCCGGGGCGAGGGCATATTCCAGCGCCACGGTTTCAAGACCGTAATCGTCTTCCGCCACATATTCCAACCCCAGCCGTCCCTGGGCATCGCCTTCGGGTTCGGCGGCGAAGGTGAGACGGGGCGGGGCGTCTTCGATCAGCGACAGCGTGATGTGCTCCCGCAGGGCGCCCGCGCGTATGGTGATCTCGCCTGAGGCTTCCGGCTGGATCCGGATGAGGTGCACGCCGTCAGACAGAGTTTCGGTCTGGGCGGGCGCCCCCAAAATCCGGGGGGCGCGATTGATGCCCGCAATCCGCACCACCAGCACCGACCCTTCCGGGCTTTCCGCCTCCCGTCTGTCGAGCAGGAACTGGGTGGGGCGGCCGGTATAGGCGGGGGGCTCAATCCACACATCCACCATGGCGTCCTGCCCGCCGCCGGTCAGCAGACGCGGCGCGAACGCATCTGACAGGCGCAGGCCCAGCAAATCGCCCGCCAGAAAACCACCCGTCACAAGCATCACGATCAGGCCCACCCTTAGCCCGTAAGGGTCCAGACGCGCCCAGGCCGCTTTGGGTCGGCGGGCCCGGGCCCGGATCAGGCGCGCCTTCATACGGTCTGTGTGGACGGTCCACATTTGAGAATCACCAACGGCCGGAGTGTCGCGCAGAGCCTCGAAGGGGCGGTCGGTCAAGCCGCTATCGTCTTCAATCCGGCGTTCGATCTCGGCCTCGATGGGCCAACGCATCTGCGGCGCTTGCCAACGAACCCAGGCGATGCTTGTTCCCAACGCGCTGACCAGGCAGATCAGACGCCAAGGATCGCCCAGCTGATCAAACACGCCATACGCCGCCAGCGCCAGATACAAGCCCAGCGCTGCGAAGGGCAGGATCAGGACGGGGGCGGCGCGTTCCCACAGGAGTGCGAAACGAGCGTGCAAAAAGGCGGTTGGTCGGCGCATATACGTCAAACTAGCCCCTTTGCTGAACGGTTTGCACCCGGCAAGGCTCAGCTCTCAGGTGTTTCTTCTGTTGCTTCGGTAACGGTTTCGTCAGCCAGGTCTTCGTTTTCGGTCTCATAGGCGCGCTCTTCAGCTGTACGTAAATCCGGACCCCAGAAAGGCGGCGGGCGTTCCAGATCACCGCGAACGCCGCAACCGGACAGGAACAGCGCTGCGGCCAAACCGGGAAAGACCAGGGTCAGATATTTCATAGTGTCTCTCCGGCGTCGTCAGCCGCATTCATGCAGGCATGCAGGCGCGTGCATACAGCATCGTAAAAATCCGGTCATTTTCAAGGTCGGGCTTGCAGATAAATCCATCCGCACCGATGTTATTGCAAATAGCAATGCGTCAACGTTCCGGGTTCACAGCTTGGGCGTGACGGCGGGAGCCAACCGATAATGAAACCGCTGAGCTTGAAAACCGGAATCCTCGCTGCCGTCGGTATCGGGTTTGCGGGCGTTGTCTACGTCATTATCGGTGCGTTTTTCAGTGCCTCGCCGGGCCCGCTCGACAGTTATGCGCGGGGGGAGATGTTCGCCTTTCGCACTGTATCCGACCCACCGGCGCAACCGTTGAACCGGCTGGTCACCGGCGATGGCGAGGACATCACCCTGGCCGATAAGCGCGGCAAAATTGTGTTGGTGAATTTCTGGGCCACCTGGTGTCCGCCCTGTGTGGCGGAGATGGCTGATCTCAACGCACTGCAGAGCCGATATGGCTCGCAAGTCTTTGAGGTGGTCGCCATTTCCATGGATCGCACCATTAAAGAGCCGCGCGAATTTCTGATCCGACATGATCTGAACCATCTCGACCTGTATTTCGATCCTGGCATGAGCATGGCGTTCAATGTGATGGGCGGCGCCAATCGCGGCTTGCCGCTGACCGTGATCTATGACCGCAACGGACGGGAAATCGGTCGGCTGTCCGGCGAAGCAAAATGGGCCGGCAAGGATGCCCGTCGGTTGATTGAGGCCATTCTTGAACGCTATTAGCGCCCGTTGATGTCCACCCGGGCTGCGGGATCGTCGCTGCGAGGGCCATGAAGGCCGGTGAGGGCCGCAGGCCCACGCTCTTCAGAGGTTCCCGCCCTGACGCGCCAAGCCGCTTGATCATGACCTGATTTGGAATATGACGTACGAGCGTGAAGGGGTGATCACCTCGAGATGTATGAAACGGCGAGGTTGAGCGCCAGACATGTGACGGCGAATGGCCCTGATGTATGGGAGAGCCAAGAAAATGCAGCAGCAGCCTTGGCTTGAGGGCTAGCGCCCCATCGACCGGCGTCATTTTGTCGCTTGTACATCTTACCACCCTTCAATGGGTCCAGACCTCCCGGAGTTTGGGGATTTTGGCGTAGCCAGCGAGACATCTCCAGATGACGCGGAGCCCGGCTTTGAAGAGCGAGCATAAGAACCTTGGGGCTTTTCGGGCCTCCTTTTTCGCTGCCTTGTTTTCCGTCGTGCTCTTGAGCCCTTCGGGTTGAGACTGCCCAGTTTGGATCACACACATCACCCAAACGTCAAATTACACGCAGATTTTTAAGGGTGGTAAAGCCTCTGCACGCAGTCTCTGGACCTTTGGCTCCAGTTCTTCTAATATGGAACCCATGGCTGATACTCGTAAACCGGGCTTGCCCGCC
>RKRX01000051.1 GCA_007571185.1 Oceanicaulis sp. | reverse complement strand
GTGCAGACCTATCTCTCAACCCTGCCGCATCTCAAAGCGTTCAGGCTGCGGTCCGGTTTGATTCTGTTGGCATGCGTTATGGCCGTGGGCCTGAAGTACTCAACGATCTGAGTTTCGACTTGCCAAGCGGAAGTTTCCATTTTCTCACTGGACCGTCCGGTGCTGGAAAGTCTTCGCTTCTTAAGCTGATTTATCGTGCTGAACGTCCCTCACGAGGGTTGATCACTGTGTTCGGGCATGACGCCACCTTACTGTCGCGGCAAGATCTACCCCGGATCCGACGGAGGATTGGCTTTGTCTTTCAAGATTTTCGCCTACTGAATCATCTGACTGTGTTCGAGAATGTCGCTCTTCCGCTACGCGTGGCAGGGCGAACGCGGGCCAGTTATGCCAGGGACGTGGCCGAGCTTCTGGCATGGGTGGGGCTAGGTGATCGTATGCAGGCGTTTCCCTCCACCCTCTCCGGCGGCGAGCAACGACGCGCCGCCATTGCGCGTGCGGTGATTTCCAAGCCCGACCTTTTGATCGCCGATGAACCCACCGGCGATGTAGACCCTGAAATGGCTCATCGCCTGTTGCGTCTGTTTGTGGAGCTCAACCGCCTGGGCGCCACCATTCTGATGGCGACCCATGACCTCACACTGGTGCACAGTCTGAAGGCACCGGTGCTAGAATTGTCGGGAGGTTATCTGGTTGGGCGGGAGCGTACGCCATGAGTTCGACCTCCGCCAACCGCCTCACCCCACTTCTGCCGCCTGCTTCTGATCGCGATCGTCCTCTACTTGCCGTGGCGACGATTTTGATCTTTCTGGTTTGCCTCTCTGCATTTGGCGCCGTCGGCGCCTGGCGTGCAGCCACGGGATGGGTGGATCAGCTCGCCTCCGAGATCACAGTCCAGGTTCTGCCGGGCGAAGGGCGGGATGTGGACGCCGATACAGCGGAAGCAGCGACCGCTATCGCTCGCTTGCCCGGTGTTCTGCACGCTCAGGTGCATACCCGTGCTCAAGCTGAACGCCTGCTGCGACCTTGGCTGGGCTCAATCGACTTGCCTGAGGATCTGCCTGTGCCGCGCCTGATTGCAGTGGGGATTGATCCCGCCAGTCCTCCCGTCCCCGGTGCGGTTGAAACCCTTCTCGCTGATGCACCCTATTCTGTGTTCGTTGATAGCCATGAGCGTTGGGAGGATGAGGTGCGGCGCGCAGCCAACGCTGTGCAATACTCCGCTCTGGGTCTTGTAGTGCTATTGACGCTGGCGGCTGGAGCGGTCATCACCTCTGCCGCACGCGCTTCTCTGGTCGCTCTTTGGGATGTAGCCGAGGCTCTGCATCTGGTTGGAGCCTCAGATCGCTATATCACTGGACTTTTCCAGAAACGCTTTTTCTTTCTGGGTCTCAAGGCCGGATTGGCGGGCGCCATCGCCGCAGCGTTTGCGGCTCTGGGCCTGTCTCAGGCCGGCGCCTCGGCGGGAGGATTATTTTTTGTACCAACCTTAGAACCAGGCTGGAGTGTGCTGGCGATCCCGCCCGCTGCAGCACTGGTTTCGGCCGTGATCTCCGCCCTCGCCGCACGCAGTTCAATCTCTGCAGAACTCAAGGCGCGTTGGCCATGAGCGCGGGACGCATCATCCGCCTTGCTATTTTCATCCTCCTCACCGCCTTTGTGGCGGGGTTTATCTTGTTTGTGCGTGAAGCACGCACCTTCAGCCCGGATGGCTCGGTTCGCGCCCAAGCCATCGTAGTGTTTACCGGGGGGCCGAACCGGATCAACTCTGCTACCCGATTGTTGCAGGCAGGCGCGGGTGCGCGCTTGCTGATTTCAGGGGTTAATCCAGATAGCTCACTGTCCGATATCGTTGCAGTCTCCGATGCGCCGATCTCTCTGTTTGAATGCTGCGTGGATATAGGGCTTGACGCCACCGATACCGTTGGAAACGCAGCAGAAACCACCGCGTGGGCAGCGTTGCATGGCTACGATCATCTGATCGTCGTCACCAGTGATTATCACATGCCTCGCGCTCTGTTGGAGCTTCAGGCGGACATGCCCCACGCCACCTTCATCGCCTATGGCGTGTCCGCACCTGCGCCATGGAGCACACTCAGTGAAGCCCGGCGCTGGTTGACCGAGTATGTGAAATATGGCGCTGTCTATGGACGGGAACGTCTGCGCGCGCTTTAAGCTGCTGGCTAGAGAGGATGAGTATCCGTTTTGTTTGCACGTCTTGGTTCAGTGTTGTTTGTCCTGTGGATGTACGGTCTGCTTGTGGTCATGGGAATCTTGTGCGCCCCGACGCTGATCGGGCCACGTCGCTGGTCCAGGGCCTGCTTGAAACTTTATCTGACGCTCGTCTTCGGTGGTCTGCGGGTGTTGTGCGGCATCCGCTATGAGGTGCGCGGTTTGGAGCATCTCCCCGAAGGCGGCGCGCTGATCGCTTCCAAACATCAGTCCATGTTCGAGACACTGGCTTTCTGGATGATCTTGGACGACCCCGCCATCATCTTGAAAAAAGAACTGTCTTATCTGCCCTTTTTTGGCTGGTATGCTATGAAACTTGACAATGTCAAGGTGGATCGCTCCGCAGGTGCAAAAGCCATGCGAAGCCTTCTCGAGCAGACGAAACGACGAATTGCGCAAGGCCGTCAGATTGTAATCTTCCCTCAGGGTACACGTCTTAAACCGGGCGCGGAAGAGAGTTACAAACCTGGTGTGGCTGGGCTCTACAGCGCCACGAAAACGCCTTGCGTTCCGGTTGCACTGAATTCCGGGCTGTATTGGCCCGCCCGGGGATTTACCCGAAAGCCCGGAGTCATCGTTGTACAATTCCTGCCCGCCATTGAACCCGGCTTGGGAAAGGGCGCATTCATGACACAGCTTGAGACCGTGATCGAAACGGCCTCCGACGCCTTGTCACCCGCCGGGAACGGGAAGCCTTCGGCGTGATCGGCATGATGCTCGGCCCGGCCCGCTCGCCTGCCCATCTGACACTCTACGCTCCCTTCGCCATCCTGGTGTTGGTGCTGGTGGTGCATGCGATCTATTGGAATGTGATCTCCCGACACATCCACGGTGAGGTCGAGGCATGGATCGGGAACAAGACCCGAGCCGGGTATATGATTGATCATCAGACGCTGAAGGTGGGCGGTTACCCGTTCCGGTTCACTATTCACATGACCCATAACGACCTGACCGCTCCTGAAAGCGAAGACGGATGGCGGATATTTGTGGACCAGTGGAAAGCCAGCGCCCAATTTTACAATCTCAATCACTGGATCATTACGCTGGGTGAGCCGGTCTTGTTGGATGTTCGTTTGGGCGGTGAAAACACGCGTTACGCCCTGACCTTTGAAAATGCCCGATTCAGTGTTGTTACCCGCAAGAGCGCCATTGACCAACTCGGTGCGGAAGCAACCAATCTGGTCGTTACCACCGAAACCGGCTCCATTCCGCCGGTCAGCCGAATTGAGCGTTTGGCTCTGGCTGCGCGTGTGGGCGAAGAGAACGTGTTGTTCGGCGCGATTGAGCTGGAAGGGCTTGCGCTGAACACCAACTGTCCAGAACCATGGATGCGGCCCGCATCCGGCGACACCATCCGGTTGATGCAACTCGATAGTACGCTTACCAATTTCAATGCCCTGGTTCAGTCACCTCTGGTCTGGGCCCGGACAGGCGGTCATCTGGCGATCCGTCAGGCGCGGCTTGATTGGGGTTCGGTGACTTTGACAAGCTCTGGTGATGTGACACTGGATTGTGACGGACGCCCTGAGGGCCAGTTGAGCGTGATGATTTCAAACCCTGAAAGCCTGCTCTCAATCATGGAAAATGCGCGCCTGATCCATGATGAACACGGCGCTGCTCTTCTGAAGGCAATGATGGCGGCGGAGCGTGAAAACGCCGGCACGGTGCTGCTGCGGATACAGGATGGCGGACTGTTCATGAACTCAATCCAGATCGGCGGGAGTTATGCCCAAAAGTTGGTGACGGGGCCCGATCGATCGGGCGGCGGCGCTCTCCCGCATTATCCCGTCAACGGAAACGGTCCCCCGTATGACCTCCGGGAGCCGGTCCGGTGCCGGGAGCTTCCTCCATCCCCCTTCGCCGACATCATGAGGCGACAGACCGTCGAAAGGGCGGTCTTCCGGATCAGGCGGCCTCCCGTCCTGCCCGTCCGGTCGCGGACGGTGGCGGACACGCTCCCGTCGGGTCCACCGTCCTGACGCGTTCAGACGCCCGGCGGGGAAATCGTGGAAGGCCAGAGAACCGTCCCGGCCGTTCCCGGGCTTCCCGGCCACCTTTCCGTATCTGTCGCCACAGGTCTTCATGAAGCGGCCGGAGGCCGCTTCGGCCTCCCTCATCGTCCCGGCCATCCGGATTTCATGAAAATCCGATCTCCCCCATTCCCTGCCCAGCCCCGGCGGCGCCCCCGTGACGTTCGCCGTCCCGGCCCCCCGGCACGCCGTTCCCGCGTCTTCGGCAAGATGTCGCGAGG
>RKRX01000099.1 GCA_007571185.1 Oceanicaulis sp. | reverse complement strand
ACATATGTCCACCTGTCGCCACGGCAAGGCCGGAAACGTCAGACGCAGCCTGTACGCACCTCGCCTGTCCGATTGTTCAGGTCTTAATCCCATTTTTCAACCCTCAATCCGCACCGATCAGGGCGACCAGTTCCATATGCCCTTCATCCAGACGCACTTGCACCCGGCCACCGCTCTCACGTGCGATGAGCCCCACATAATACGGCTGAATTGAGCGCCCGTCATAGCCATCTTCAGGGCATTCACCACAAAGCGCGCGCTGGCAAGCCTGATCCAGACACAGACGCTGACCGGCGGCAACCACCTGCAGGCGGACGTCGCCATCAGCGCCGGGCGCGGCCTCGATACTGACGTCGCCGCCGCGTGGCAAGCTGTCCACAGCAATCCAGATCAAGTTGAGCAATACCCGCGCCGCAGGCTGGCTCAGGGTTAAACTGGAATCCGCCCATCTCAGATCGGGACGAGACTCTTCAAACATGGGTTCAGCGAGCGCCCTGATCGCGGCAAGGCTCACCTCCCCGACACGCACACCCGAAGCTCCAAAGCACATCCGCATATAGTCCAGCCTGGTCCGAATCCGCCCGACACCGGTGCGCAACAGCGTGACGGCGTCATCATGCATGTCAGAGGCGCTTTCATCATCGAGAACCGACAGGGCGGCGCTCATAGCGCTGACCGGCCCGGCGATATCGTGACAAATGCGGGACGACAACAGAGCAGCGAGTTCAGCAGCGGTGAGGGTGTTCTGCGTGCTCATGGCGGCGTCCATAGCGCGAGCGCCAACCTGTAAACCGTAACGCTCCACAGCCCGTGCACAGCCAAGTCAGGCTCCCTGATCCATATCATCATGACCGCTGCGGCTGGAATGGAAAACCAGGCCCATCAGGCCGGCGCCCAGCGCACCGGTCAATATCACGCCCAGAAACAGCGCCAGCCAGCCATGCCGGGACATGGTGAATTGCACATCCGAGGCATCCAGACCGGTCCAGGCCCGTATCCCGAACCACACCGAAACGGCCAGGAAAACCCCCAGCGCCACGCTCAGCACAAAAAAGCCTTTCATGCGTATCCCTTCCATTCACCGCCGTCGGACATATAGCGTCGCCGTGCCTGTTTGGAACCTGTTAAACTCTTCGAAGTTTGATAGGACTGCACAAACTGTTCAGGCTTGGCGCCGGGTTGACACTCTGCGCCAGGCTTGCACAGGGGATCAGGACGCATCAGCATGAATAGCGCCGAAAAGGCGCCCATGGGGAAATTGCACACATGTCTGGATTTGATGTTCATCGCGCAGGCGCTCGCCGGTCACGTTTTCGTCTCTTTCTCCTTGCCGCAGGCACAGCCCTGCTGCTGGCGGCGGGAATGCTGATCGCCCAGAACCTAGGGGTTTTCACCCGTGACGCCGTCGCCGGGGATCATATGCTTGTCTCGGGGCAAGCCGTTCCCGACCCCGACAGTGAAAAACCCGTCTCTCTCGTAGCGGCTGAACACGCCATGTTCACAGGCCCTGCGACCCGGCCTGATGTGCGCCGCATGGACGTGACCGTGCGCCGCGGCCAGACCTTCGCTAGCGTATTGTCCAAAGCCGGCTCAAACCGTACAGACGCCGCGCGCGCCATCGCCGCGCTGGATTCGCTTTATCCCGCCAACCTATTGCGCGCCGGTCAAGCCTTGACCCTTTATTTTGAAACCGGCGACGAACCTTCGAAAACCCGCCTGGCGGGCCTGTCCTTCCGTCCAGACCCGGAACGCACCCTGACAGTCTCTCGCAACGCCCGGGGACACTTTCATGCCCGCGAAGCCACCACCAACCTGACCCGTGAGGTGGTGCGGGTGACCGGAGAGGTCAGCTCCAGCCTGTATCTGTCCACCATCGAGCTGGGCGCCACCGACCGTGTGGTCTTTGAGTTGGCCAATATTCTCGGGTTCGCCGTGGACTTCCGCACCGTTCAGCCCGGCGATCCGTTTGATGTAGTGTTTGAGCGTTTTGTGAACGGCCGAGGCGAAACCGTCCGCACCGGCGATATTTTTTACGTCATGTTTGACGGTCGCGGCGCACCGTTGGAATATTTTCGTTACGAAACCGAAGACGGCGAGGCGGGCTATTATACCGCAGAGGGTGAAAGCGCCCGGCGCCTATTGATGCGGATGCCCATTAACGGTGCGCGCATCTCTTCATCTTTCGGTATGCGTTTCCATCCGGTTCTGGCGCGCAACCGTCCCCATAACGGCACCGATTTCGCGGCGCCCCGCGGCACTCCCATCATGGCCACCGGCGCCGGAATTGTGGAACGCGCCAACCGGTTCGGAAGTTTTGGCAACTATATCCGGATCCGTCATGCCAACGGCTACCAGACCGCCTATGCGCATCTTCGGGGTTTTGCGCGCGGTATTCGTTCCGGTGTCCGGGTCCGGCAGGGCCAGATCATTGGCTATGTGGGAACCACCGGCCGCTCAACCGGCCCACATCTGCACTATGAAGTGCATCTCAATGGACGTCCGACCAATCCTATGAGCCTGAATCTGCCCACAGGCCGCCATCTGACCCGGGACGAGCTGACCCTGTTCACGCCCGCCCGCGACAAGCTGATCGGCATCCGCGACCAAGCGCCACTGGCTCTAAAATCGCCCTCCGCCGGAGCGGCGGTTTCCGCCCGGTTTCGTAGCGACGCCTGATGTCAACTATCATTTGCCCGTATAATCGGGTGTAAACGGGTATTTATTCGGGTGGATATTCCGGTCTAATCCGGTATGTATACGGGTATGCTCAATACCGAGACCCTTCAGATAACACCCGAACTGCTCGCTCTTCTTTCCGAGATTGACGAGTTCAAGGGGGCATGGTGCGCCTTGAGAACTCTGGCGCCGGAGCGTTTGCAAGCCTTGCGGCATGTGGCGCACATCGAGAGCATTGGATCATCAACCCGCATTGAGGGCGGCACGCTGACCAACCGCGAGGTTGAACAACTTCTAAGCAGGCTGGACATCAAGAGTTTCGAGAGCCGCAACGAGCAGGAAGCGGTAGGTTATGCTGAAGTGATGGAGACAGTTTTTCGTGTATGGGAAGATATTCCCATCACTGAAAATCATATCAAGCAGCTTCATCGTGACTTGCTGCGCCACAGCGGTAAGGATGAACATCACAGGGGTGAATACAAGACAGTCCCCAATGACGTGGGAATCTTTAACCCGAGTGGAAAAATGGTCGGGATTGTCTTTGAGACAGCAAGCCCGTTCGACACCCCGCAGCGCATGGCCGAACTTGTCCAATGGCTGAATGACGCCCGCGAACTGAAGCGTATTCATCCGCTATTGATCGCGGCTGCCTTTATTGTGGTCTTTTTGGAAATCCACCCGTTTCAGGACGGCAATGGTCGCTTGAGTCGCGTCCTGACAACCCTACTGCTGTTGCAGGCTGGCTATGCTTATGCCCCCTATTCATCACTCGAGAGTGTGATCGAGAACAGCAAGTATAGCTACTATCTAGCCTTGTGTCAGACGCAAAAAACAATTCGCCGCCAGGAACCGGACTGGCAGCCCTGGTTGCTGTTCTTTATGCGGGCTTTGCAGCAACAAAAGCGCCATCTTGCCGTGAAGATCGAACAGGAAGAGCGCGTCCTCGCCAAATTGCCGCATCTGGCTGTCATGGCCCTGGATTATGTCCGTCAATATGGTCGCGTCACCAACCGCGATATGGTCAGGGAACACGGCGCAAGCCCCAACACCGTGAAGGTGATATTCCGGTCACTGGTCGAGAAAGGAATGCTTGTCCGGCGTGGCGGAGGTCGGTCCACCTGGTATGGTCTGTCGATGGAGACAGACGCCAGCCGGGATAGAACCGGTTGCTAACATGGCGATGACAGGCAAGATGTCGATACTGCCGGACGTCCTTTGCGAGGGTGTTTGCAAGTCATCCTGAAAGATTGACTTACACAATCGTCGGCGCCCATTTAGCCAAGCGGTTGTACATTGCAGTACACCGCCCGACCGTTGACCGTCAGCACATTATCCTTGGCGGACACCGACACCGTCTCACCGTCACTGAGCACCCCTTCCAGGATCAGCCGCGCCAACGGGTCTTGCAGCTCTTTCTGGATTACGCGCTTGAGCGGGCGGGCGCCATAGGCGGGGTCATAACCTCTGGCGGCCAGCCAGTTGCGCGCGCCGCTATCCAGATCCAACCTCATACGGCGATCAACCAGCAAAGCCTCCAGACGACCGAGCTGAATATCCACAATTGCACCCATGTGTCGTTTTTCCAGACGGCGGAATACAATCATTTCATCGATCCGGTTGAGAAACTCAGGTCGGAAGGCGCCGCGCACCGCACCCATCACGCTCTCCCTTGCGCTCTGCATATCGCCCGCCAGCAAGAATTCGGAACCCAGATTGGAGGTCATGATGACAATGGTGTTGCGGAAGTCCGCTGCCCGACCCTGACCGTCGGTGAGGCGACCGTCGTCCAGCACCTGCAAAAGCACATTGAAAACATCC
>RKRX01000212.1 GCA_007571185.1 Oceanicaulis sp. | reverse complement strand
GTGTCAGGATTGAGCGGGAACATCACTGCTTCAACCCTGGACGCCAAGGGTTGAAGCAGTGATGTTCCCGCTCAATCCTGACACTGGCCGCCGATCAAGGAGGTATTGATGAGCGAACTACAGCCCGGTGACAAAGCCCCTGCATTCACGCTTCCAGCGGACGGCGCAAGGGACATATCCCTCAGCGATTTTGCTGGCAAGTCGGTGGTCCTGTTCTTTTATCCCAAGGATGACACCCCCGGATGTACAAGGGAAGCGATCGATTTTACTGAACACCTGACCGAGTTTGAAAGCGCCGGCGCCGTTGTGATCGGCCTGTCCAAGGACACGGTCGCCAAACATGAAAAATTCCGCGACAAGCATAACCTGAAGGTCATTCTGGCCTCCGACGCCGATGCCGATGTGATTGGGCAATACGGCGCCTGGGTCGAAAAGAAAATGTTCGGCAAGGCTTATATGGGTATTGAGCGCTGCACCTATCTGATCGGACCGGACGGCGTGATCAAACACATCTGGCGCAAAGTCAAAGTCCCCGGTCATGCGGAGACTGTGCTCAAAGCGGTGCAGGCGGGGTGAGACCCTCAACATCAGCAGCAGAGGCGCTGCGGACAGCGACCTGTGTGATCACCGCCAGCGCGCCCGATTATAAAGCCTCGCTTTGTACACAGACCTGTTGATCAACAATCCGTTATCATGCCAGATACAAGACCGGAACATGAACCATTGCGGGGCGACGCATCGCAGATGAAGCGCTTTCTGACCCGTTCGCGGAAGCTGATCGAACGATGCTTCCCAGAGAGGCAGATATACCACCGCGCCGGGGGACGGGTGCGGTCTGTCGTGATCACGACCGGGATGCAGCTCTCGGCGATCGGCGGCGCTTGTGCGTTGACCGCTTGGTTGGCGGCGGCCACTTTGGGTCTGATCGTGGATGGCTGGGCCGATGAGCGCCTGCGCAAACGATTGCACAATGAGGTGAGAGAGGCGCGCGCCGCGGAAGCGGCGGCTGTTGCGCGTACGGACGCATTTGATCGTGAAGCGGGGGCGTTTCGGATGCGTCACGATATTCTTCGTGAGCTGCTCGATCTCGCTGACGATCTGTCCGCAGGCGAAGATCGGCAAAGCCCGGGGCTTGATGGAGGCCGCATCCTGATGGCTGCATCGAACGCCGACCTCGATCCGCGCCAGGCTTTGCTGGATCCGGCCGATGAGAAGGCTTTGGGCGGTGCAGCTGAAGAACGCATCGCCGACTTTCTGGTCGATCAGGAAGCGGTGCTTTCAGAAGTCGAGGACTCTGTAGAACATCGTCTTGAAAACCTCCGTGCGGTTCTGCGCCTGACCGGTGTGCGTGTGGACGAGGCCATAGCGGAGGGCCCTCTGAACACTGAAGAGGGCGGCGCCGGGGGCCCGTTGATCAATCTTGATCAGGCTCTGCGTTTCAGCCATGCTCAGAATCCAGATAACCCGTTCAGCGCCCGTGTGGCGCGCATCGCTTCCCGTCTGATAGCCAGCGAACAACTTGATCGTCTGATCAACGCCGCACCGCTGGGCGTGCCGGTTGACGGGCCCTTTTGGGAAACCTCGCCCTATGGTCCCCGGATTGATCCTTTCACCCACCGTCTCGCCATGCACGCGGGCAAGGATTTCTCAGCCTATCGTAATGCATCGATTGTCGCACCTGCATCCGGGCGCGTTATTTACGCGAGTTGGAGAGCCGGTTATGGTCGCACCATCGAGGTGGATCATGGCTATGGTTTCCGCACTCGATACGGTCATCTCCATTCCATCGACGTCCGTCGCGGCGATGAGGTGGAGTTTGGCCAACGCTTGGGAGGAATGGGGTCCACCGGACGTTCAACCGGGACGCATCTCCATTATGAAATCTGGTTCCGCGACGCACACATCAATCCCGAAAACCTGATCAGAGCCGGACGCTATGTTCACTAAGAAAGACACATCCCCCAACGCTTTGGCTGATACAGCCATTGCGCCTTCAAAGAGGTCCGCCATGAAACCCAAAGCTCCTTCCATCCTGAGTTCTGACCTGGTTGTCACCGGCTCCATTGTCTCTGAAGGCGAAATTCAACTCGACGGCGTCGTCGAGGGGGATATACGCGCCAGCGTGCTGACCATTGGCGAGGGGGCCTCGGTCAAAGGGGAAGTCGCCGCCGAGAACGTGATCATTCGCGGTCGCGTGGAAGGATCCATCCGGGCGCGTCAGGTGGAGCTGGCCGCCACCGCCCATGTCGAAGGCGATGTCATCCACGCTGCGCTGGCGATCGAAAGCGGCGCCTATTTCGATGGGCTGTGCAAGCGCGACTCTGACCCGCTGTCCGAAGCCAAATCCGCCATCGCCGCCACGCCGGGCGCGTCCCCCTCGTCCTCGGTCAATCCTGTCGCGCCGTCACCGCCTCGGGTCGCCGCCCCGGGCAAGGCCATGGCCGGCGCTTCATCGCCGACCAAATCTTGAAGTCTCTACCGAGAACTGATCATGGCTGAGATTTGATAAAGATCAAATGATAATGAGCATAAAAATTCAAACACATGTTACCATTTTGATTCATATGAAAGGTATGAATTCTTATTGATATACGAATTCAATCCTTGACCTTGTTCAGCTAGAATTTTCATATGATCAACACTTGAAGGTCCAGCGCTTGAGTTTGTATATTTGTAAAACCTATTTCGATCTTGATCGAACTCAACTACTATATAATCCGGTCCGCATTCATATCTCAGTATTCCTGAACGTCCGTCTTTGTTTCTATATATTTTCATTTTTGTTTTCCTTTCTGCACATGCAGGGCATTGAGAGGTTTCGTTATCTGATTCCGCGCTTCCATAGACCAGACGAATCATCTCCTCCGGCCAGCCCTTTTTCCGGTCGTTCCGCCTTCCCCGGACCAGAGACGCCTGCACATCCTCCTCGGTCGGCTTGGGCGCCCCCAAAAGATACGTGTGAAACTCCAAATCTCTCCGACCTGCGATAAACTCCTCTAAGGAGCAGGGGAAATTATCTTCTCCCTTGTGATCACCCCTACCATGCTCCTGCCATCATAAGCCTGTTCCTAACGTCATGGTGCGAACAGTCAAGGACAACCTTGTCACCCGGATCTGTCCATGAGAGTCAGCACAGCGTTCCATTCTCACTTAAGCGACCGTGCCTTATCTGTGCAAAACCATATTTGTTTGTGCAAGGAACAATTCTGAGGATGTCAAGCTGATATCGAAGACCGCCAGGCGCTGTATCCGGGCTAACTCACCCCGCTTTCTGACCTGCTCCCTCTCTGAGATAGCGCGGCGACCATGAAATTATCCAGGTCGCCGTCCAGAACGCCACTGGTATCGGAAGTCTCCACATTGGTGCGCAAATCCTTGACCATCTGATAGGGTTGCAGAACATAGGATCGGATCTGGTGACCCCAGCCGATATCCGTCTTCGACATGGCGTCCGCCTGGGCGGCTTCCTCACGCTTTTGCAGTTCCAGCTCATACAGGCGCGCACGCAGCATGCTCCAGGCTGTAGCCCGGTTTTTGTGCTGGGAGCGGTCAGCCTGACAGGCCGACACAATTCCGGTGGGTTCGTGTGTCAGGCGGACGGCGGAATCAGTTTTGTTCACGTGCTGGCCACCCGCACCTGATGCCCGATAGGTATCGATACGGACGTCTTTCTCTGCAATCTCGATATCGATCGAGTCGTCCACCAGCGGATAGGTCCAGACCGAAGCGAAACTGGTATGCCGTCGCCCGGAACTGTCATAGGGAGAGATTCGCACCAGACGGTGCACGCCTGCTTCGGTTTTCAGCCAGCCATAAGCGTTGTCGCCTTTCACCAGAAAAGTGATGGATTTGAGCCCCGCCCCTTCACCAGCCTGCGCTTCAATGACTTCAATCTTGTAGCCAGCCCGCCCCGCCCAGCGCGTATACATGCGCGCGAGCATGGACGCCCAATCCTGGGCTTCGGTTCCCCCCGCGCCGGGATGAATTTCCAGATAGCTGTCATTGCCGTCAGCCTCTCCCGACAACAGCGCCCGAACTTCGGCCTTGTCAACCTTCGCCTTCAGACCGCGCAGGACTTCGGAAGCCTCTTCATGAAGTTCCTCATCGCCTTCCATCTCCGCCATTTCCGCCAACTCAAGCGTATCGGCCAGATCACTGTCGATCTTGCGCACTTCCGCCATCGCCTGTTCCAGGCGATTGCGCTCACGCATCAGGATCTGCGCTTCAGCGGGGGCGTTCCACAGGGCAGGGTTTTCTACCCTGGCGTTAAGTTCGGCCAGGCGTTTTTCGGCTGTGGGCCAATCAAAGACGCCTCCGTAGAAGGAGGGTGGACTGTTCAATGGACTCTTTGAGCTCGGCAATCTCGACCCGCATGGCGAATGCTCCTGACAGACAGCTTGGCATGGAAGGGAAAAAGGTGGCTCGGCTATCGAGCCGGCTTGAGAGTACAGGCGATAAAACGTATCGGAAACGGTTTAATGCAGACCGCCCAGCGTACCGGCGCCAAAGCTGAGGGTTTCTTCTTCATCGGTGACGCCGCGTTGAGGCTCGGTGCCAGGATGAAAGGCTTCCAGGATCACCCCGGGTCGGCCGATGACCGAAGGCTCGCCGGTTTCACGATCGATCGGCGCCAGACTCACCCCATCCGGCACCCGGAACGGCGCCACAGCATAGGTTTGCAGCGCTGAGGCCAGAAAATCACGGGCGATGGGTGCAGCGACCCGCCCGCCCGCTTCGCCCGATCCCAGCGGCGACGGGGTGTCAAACCCCACATATACGCCCACGACCAAATCCGGACTGAAGCCCACAAACCAGGCATCGCGGAAATCATTGGTGGTGCCGGTCTTGCCGCCCATGGGGCGGTCCAGCGCCCGCAGAGCTGCGCCTGTCCCACGTTGCACAGCGCCTTCCAGCATATGCACGATCTGATAGGCGGTGACCGGATTGATCACCTCTTCGCCAAGCGCGGGCAATTGTGGTTCACTATGACCGACGCCCCAGCCGCCCTCGACCTGACAACCCGGGCATTCCCGGCCATCATGGATGTAAATGGTTTCCCCGGCGCGGTTCTGCACCCGGTCCAAAAGCGTCAGTTCGATCAGGCGTCCACCGTTGACAAGGGCGGCATAGGCGCCCACCAGATTCATCAGCGTGGTTTCTTCCGCTCCTAACGATATGGCGAGGGTCGGTTCCAGGTCTTCATAGTAGATGCCCACGCGCCGGCCGATGTTGATAATAGGCGTCATGCCCATGTCCTGGGCCAGGCGCACGGTCATCACGTTTCGCGACAACTCCAAGCCGCGCCGCAAGGTGGACGGACCATAGAAAGCTTCTGAATAGTTTTGCGGGCGGTAGAAACGCACCTCTTCATCCCCGGACGCCACAAAAGGCGCATCAAGAATCTTCGACACCGGGGTGTAGCCGTGGTCAAGCGCCGCCGCATACACAAAAGGTTTGAACGCCGAACCAGGCTGGCGGCGCGCCTGGACGGCGCGGTTGAACTGGCTCTGTCGGAAGGAATACCCCCCCACCATGGCCAGAACCCGCCCGGTGAACGGATCGATGGCGACGATGGCGCCATTGACCTGCGGCGTCTGACGCAGGCCATAATGGTCATCCCCAACCGCTTCATCAGGCGCGTCATCAGCTGTCAGTTTTTCAACCAGGACAACATCACCGGGCGCCAACACATCGGACGCACGACCGATTGCATCACCCAGAAACGGAAAGTCATTGTCTTCATCCCGACCTGGCTGGCGCGCCCAACCCAAGGCATAAAGCGGAATCTGACCTTCGGTATGATCGGCAAAACCCAGACGGGCATGCTCGTCATCGACTTCCAGCACCACCGTCAGGCGCCAATCTGTATCGACATCAGCGGGATCATCGATCGCAGCGAGCTGATCGGGCCAATCGTCAAGATTGTCCAACCGCGCCACAGGACCACGATAGCCATGACGGCGGTCGTAGTTTTCAAGACCATCACGCAAGGCGCGACGGGCGGCCAGCTGCATGCGGGTATCCAACGTAGTGCGGATCGACAGACCCCCTTCATACAACTCATCTTCGCCATAGCGGTTGAACACATCACGTCGAACCTGTTCGACGAAGTACTCTGTGGCCAGATACTGTTCTCCTTCCAGCCGGCCGGCGATTTCCAACGGCATGGCCATGGCTTGCTCACCCTGATCTCGGTCAATCACGCCATTGGCGATCATGCGCGAAAGCACCCAATTGCGGCGAGCGATGGCCTTGTCGGTGCGGCGGACGGGGTGATAATTATTCGGCGCCTTGGGCAGAGCGGCCAAATAGGCGGCCTCGTGCAGCTCCAGTTCATCAAGCGATTTATCAAAGTAATTCAGCGCCGCCGCCGCCACGCCATAGGCGCGGTTGCCCAGATATATCTCGTTCAGGTAGAGTTCGAGTATCTGGTCCTTGGTGAAGGCTTGCTCCATCCGGCGTGCAATGACAATTTCGCGGACCTTGCGGTCAAGGCGCTGCTCAGATGTGAACAGGAAGTTCTTGGCCACCTGCTGGGTAATGGTTGATCCCGACTGTAAAGGAGCGCCAGGATTGCCCAGGCGGGTCAGGATGGAGCGAACTCCGCCGCGCATCATGCCGCGAAAATCCACGCCGTCGTGAGTGTAGAAATTCTTGTCCTCCGCCGACAGATAAGCATCCAGGATCAGCGGGGGAATGTTCTCGATCGGTACAAACACGCGGTGTTCGACGGCATACTCAGCGATCAGGCGCCCATCGCCAGCATGCACCCGGCTCATGATCGGCGGTTTATACCTGGCCAGCTGCCGATAGTTGGGCAGATCCCCGGTGACCCGAACCACATACACCGCCGCCACAATCATTGTGATCACGCCCAGGACCACTACAAAACCCGCACCCCAGGTCAGAACACGCAGTGCATTTTTCCCGTTCAACAGATTCATCTCGGTCTCTTTGACGGCGCGCCGTCTCATCCGCCCTAAATTTCTCCGACATCAGATTACAGCGCCATTATGGCGAACATTGTCTGTCAATTCAAGACTTGAACAAAGATGAGACTTTAACGCATGGAAGATGCGTTGGCGCTGTTGGGAGCGAGAGGGTGCGCATCGGACCCATCGCCGCCGCAATGGGCGAAATGGGAATCGATGGCTGCCGTCACCGACTGCATCAACCGACGACGCTCAGCCGCACTGTTCAGGCGACGGGCATCTTCACGATTGGTCATGAAGCCCATCTCAAACAGAACCGCCGGGACCGAAGCGTCCGTCAGTACTGCAAAGTTTGCACGCATGGCCTGGTCGCGCCACAAGGTCTGAACACGCCCTACTTCAGCGCGCAAGGTCTCGGAGAATAGCTCGGATTGGCTTTCCTTGTGGTTTAACGACATTTCCACGAGAATGCGTGAAACGTCCTCAGGACGATCAGGATCCACCCAGTCCCCACCCCGAATGGCGCGGGTGCGCGCCCGGTTCACAGCGGTGCTGTTCATGGAATAAACCGTCGCCCCCCGCGGGCGGGACGATTTTGCGGACGCATCCGCATGCAGCGAGATAAAAAAATCAGCCTCAGCCTCGCGAGCGATGTCCACTCTATCCCACAGATCCACAAACTCATCCCTGTCGCGGGTCATGATGACCTTGTAACGGCCCGACGCGTTCAGAAGATCACGCAGCACAAGGCCCGCCGCCAGATTGACATCGGCTTCGTCACCACCGCCAAAGCGCGCCGGAGCGCCCGGGTCATGACCGCCATGGCCGGGATCAATCACCACCCGCACCGCTTCACAGGTCGGGAGCGTAATGGACACGTCAACATGTTCGGCTAGCAACCGGGTCAAATCTGTCACCTGATCGGGAAAGCCGGAAAGCTGCTGAAACACAGCCTGGCTGGTGCGCGCCACATCCACAACCGTGCGATAACCGCCCCCGTTTGGCGCCAGCGCCATCGGCTCTTGCACTCTGGCAGGCGCGTTGAGCGCGAGGACAAGGCGCGGCGCATCGGCCTCACCATCAAACCGAAACTCGCCGATCAAACCGGAACCCTGCCCTACGGCGTCGGGCAAACGGCCCACATTCCAGCGTGCGACCTCAAAAGACACCACCAGGCGCGAAACCGGTTCGGCCAGGGTAAAGGCGCGAGCATTCAACGGTTGTTCGCTTTCAATGACGATTCGGGTGTAAGTTTCATGGTCGCCGAATCGGATAGATGTGATGTCAGAGGCCTGCGCCCCGCCCGAAATCAGACACAGGCTCCCTCCAAGATTGACAAAAAACCGCCTCATGACTATGCACCCCGAGGTTTGCCGAATGAGTAAGCCCTGCACCGTTCATGGCGACACAGAAGCTTCATGAAAGGTTACACTGGATTCCACACCTTGAGATTTGGTTATCAACGCTGTTGGCTGGCGCCTGGCATGATGAAGCATGCTTTCCTTCGGTGACATTATCGTACATTGTGCTTATGTTCGGGGTGGAAGAGGGCGCGTTGCACACCGCTTGCACGAGCTCGCCGGAGATGCGCTCTGGTCTGAGCCGACTCTCTGCTGAAGAACAGGTTTACATATGGCGCAACGTTCTCCTCGGAAAATTGTCAGCGCCCCAGAACTTGGAATAACGAGCCTCGCGCCCTGACCGCCGCAGCGGCGGTGTGTGACCTCGTTAAGGACGAACCCATGATGCGCGTTGCTGCTGCGAGATCACTTTTTTCAGGAACAGATCACCACCCGGCGCGTTTCTATAATAGCTGCTGCACATCTTCCCCTGTTCCCCCGGGGAACCGGATGGACCGTGCGCGGCCCGGAGCAAGTTTTCATGTCACGCAAAATGCTGATCGACGCCACTTACCCAGAGGAAACCCGGGTGGTGGTGATCGACAACAATCGAGTTGAAGAATTCGATTTCGAAACGGTGTCCAGACAACCGATTCGCGGTAATATCTATCTGGCTAAAGTGGTCCGGGTTGAACCCTCGCTGCAGGCTGCCTTTGTTGAATATGGCGGCAACAGGCACGGCTTTCTCGCCTTCAACGAAATCCACCCTGATTACTATCAGATCCCGCATGAAGATCGCGAAGCCCTGCGCGAGCAGGAGGGACAGATAGCGGCCGAAATGGCTGAAAAAGCGGGTAGCGATGACGATGACAATGTGCTCGCTCCCGATGAAGATGATCTGATAGACGAAGCATTCCGCCACCGCCGCAACTTCCTGCGCAAGTACAAGATCCAGGAAGTGATCAAGCGTTGGCAGGTGCTGTTGGTGCAGGCGGTCAAGGAGGAACGCAGCAGCAAAGGGGCGGCGCTGACCACCTATTTATCGCTGGCAGGCCGGTATTGCGTGCTTATGCCCAATACTGGCCAGGGCGGCGGCATTTCGCGCAAAATCACCGGGGCTTCTGACCGCAAGCGTCTGAAAGACGCGGTGTCCGAACTGGCTGTGCCCGGCGGTATGGGCCTCATCGTGCGTACGGCGGGCGCAGCGCGCACCAAAGCTGAAATCAGGCGCGATTACGAGTATCTGATCCACTTGTGGGAGGACATCCGCCAAACCACGCTGGAATCAAGAGCGCCCAAACTGGTCTATGAGGAAGGCAATCTGGTCAAACGGGTAATCCGTGATCTCTATGACAAGGACATTGACGAAGTGCTGGTGGAAGGTGAGTCAGCGTACAAGGAGGTCAAAGACTTGATGCGCATGCTCATGCCCAGTCACGTCAAAAGGGTGCAAAACTATAAAGACGCCAGACCGCTCTTCCTCCGTCATCAGGTGGAAAGCCAGCTTGAAGCGATCCATTCGCCAATCGCCCAACTCAAATCGGGCGGCTATATCGTGATCAATCCAACTGAAGCGCTGGTCTCAATCGACGTCAATTCAGGCAAAGCCACCAAAGAACGCGATATTGAGCAGACTGCGCTGAAGACAAACATGGAAGCGGCGGAAGAAATTGCACATCAGATACGCCTGCGCGATCTGGCCGGTCTTCTGGTTATTGATTTCATCGATATGGATGAGAACAAGAATGTTCGCGCCGTCGAGAAGACAATGAGGGACGCACTGAAAAAGGATCGCGCCCGGCTTCAAACAAGTCGAATATCTCAGTTCGGTCTGATGGAGATGAGCCGTCAGCGTCGGCGCACCTCACTGGTGGAAGGTTCTACCGATGTGTGTGTGCATTGTCAGGGCAGGGGCTATGTTCGCTCAGTCGAATCCAGCGCGCTGGTCGCTCTGCGCACCCTGGAAGAGGAAGGCGTGCGCAATCGCACTTCCAAGATCAGGCTGGTCTGCCCGCTAGACGTGGCGTTATATCTTCTCAACGACAAACGCGACCATCTCACGACCATCGGCGCGCGCCATGATCTTGATGTCCGTGTCACTGCTGATGACACGCTGAACCGCCCGGCCTGCACATTGGAACGTCTGGAAAGCCGCCGTGAAGCTGCGCGCGCGCAGGCACAGGCCGTCCGGGCCGAGGCGCCGGTGACCGGTGAAAGCACTGTAGCAGTCGAAGAATCCTCCGAACCGCGTGAGCCCCCGCCGGTTGACGGCGAATCCGATGAAATGAAAGAGGAAGGGGTCAAGAAACGTCGTCGCCGGGGGTGTCGAGGCGGTCGTAATCGTCACAGGCACGATAAAGAGGCCCAGGCCGCTTTGAGCATTGTCGAAGCCGCCCAGGGTGAGACTGCACCTACCGATGATCAAGGGAATTCTGACGCCGATGTGGAGGGTCTGCAGGTGATTGATCCTTTCGGAGACGCACTCATCGCTCCCGAAGACAACCTCGCCAAACCAAGTTGCACCCCCCGTCCCCGCAAGGAAATGGTCAATGCCTGGGCCAAAACCCTCGAAAAGGACGCCGAAGCTGCTGTCGTGGATAAAACCCTGGCGCCGGCTCCAGCTGAGGTCGAAGAGACCGCTGTAGAAAAAGCGCCCGCCACACCCAAGCGCCGCCGCCGCCGCAGGACCGAACTCGGAGCCGGGGATATGGCGCATAAAGCCAGAACCCCTGACACAGACTCTGAAACCGGGCTCGAAGACAAACCCGGACGCCGGACGCATCACAAGAAAGCTGAAATCGCCAAAAATACCCCGGCTCCACCCGAAGCTGAAGCTACCCATGCCCCCACTCAAGACGCCCCGGCCCAACCTGAGGCAACGGATTCTGACACTGAGAACAAATCGGGTCGCCCTCGAAAAAGCGGCTGGTGGCAGCGGTCTGGTAAGTTTTTCGGCTTGGACCGATCTGAACCCCGGTCAGCGCCGGAGGATTAACTGACTAAATACCTGCACCAGTTTTTAGAGATGTAGTGAAGAAACAAGGTGTACAGCCCGATAGCTGAACTCTCACAAAAATTCCCAACCCCCGGGTTACTTAATCTACCCGGGCGTCTATCCTCCTTGCGCTGGCGCGCGTACGCGCTTAATCCTGTGTCCCATGCAATATGTGCTTCCTGCAGCGCGAGCGCGTGATGGAAGCGATATGGAGTTTCGTCACTCAGGCGGAGATTCGGCTGAAGAGCTTGCTGGCGGGTAAGTCTGACATCGC
Organism: Oceanicaulis sp.; assembly: GCA_007571185.1. Classification (GTDB taxonomy): domain Bacteria; phylum Pseudomonadota; class Alphaproteobacteria; order Caulobacterales; family Maricaulaceae; genus Oceanicaulis. The sequence goes on along the minus strand of RKRX01000212.1, from coordinate 4,288 downwards.
CGAAGTTCAGGGCGCCGCCGGACCGGGTTTCCAGATGCGTTCACCACGATGAGTATGTTTCCACTCGTCCTGGTGATCCTGATGGAACGCAAATCCTGGATACCGGAAGCAGGCCCGCTTGCATCATTCCGGTTCCGAGTGTCACCGCGGTGAGGGAGAGCCTGATGATCGCCCGAAAAGCGTTTGTGTCGTGAGCGGCGTTCAAACCGTGCAAGTGACCCATGATGAAGACGGGATGCGCGTCACCCGCTGGTTCAGGAAGCATTTCTCCCATATCAGCCACAACATGATCGAGAAATTGCTGCGCAAGGGACAGATTCGTGTAGATGGCGGTCGGGTCAGGAGCAATCAGCGCCTGAGCGCGGGTCAGTCGGTGCGCGTGCCCCCCATGCCTGATTCCGACAAACAAACAGAAGGGACATCGATCACGCATAAGGATGCGGATTTTATCCGCTCGCTGGTGATCCATGAGGACAGGACATTGATCGCGTTGAACAAGCCCGCTGGGCTGGCAGTGCAGGGCGGGTCGAAAATCACCCGTCATGTGGACCATCTTTTGCGAGCTTTTGGCAAGGGTGAACAACAACCTCGCCTGGTGCACCGGCTGGATAAAGACACTTCCGGGGTTCTGGTGGCGGCGAAAACCGCCCGGAGCGCCAGGACACTCTCCCGCTTGTTCCAGATTCGCGATCTGCGGAAAACATATTGGGCTGTTTGCCTAGGATTGCCCAATCCGCGGGCGGGTGAGGTCGCAGGATTCATGAAGAAGGCTATGGAGGGTGGGCGCGAGCTGATGGTTGGCGCCCGTCACGGCGAGGCAGGGGCCCGGCATGTGTTGACCCGCTATGCAGTGGCCGACAATGCCGGTCGGCGGGCAAGCTGGGTGGTGCTACGACCTGAAACCGGGCGCACTCATCAATTGCGCGTGCACATGCAGGCCATAGGCCATTCCATTCTAGGGGATGGAAAATACACCTGTAATATTCCTGATCCTGAGGGCCTGTCCCGCAAACTGCACCTGCATGCGCGCAAGCTGGAAATCCCCCGCGAGGGCCTGAAACCGCTGGTTCTGGAGGCACGCTTGCCCGAGCATATGGCTGATAGTTTCGCTGCACTGGGCTTTAATCAGGACGATAACCTTATGCGGGTTGAAGCGGCGCTGCTATGAAGGATCTCAAGCTCGCTATTTTTGATGTGGATGGCACGCTGGTGGATAGTCGCGAGATCATCCACCGGGCGATAAACCGCGCCTTCCAGCGCGCCGGGCTGGATGAGACATCCTATGACAAGGTGCGCATGATCGTCGGGCTGGAACTGACCGAGGCGATGTTATATCTGGCGCCAGACGATTATCCGGCCGAGAACATCCCTGAGCTGGCCGGATTCTACAGGCAAGCTTTCGTGCAGATGCGGGCTGAGAACGATTTTTCGGAACCGCTTTACACAGGGGCGCGGGAGACAGTGGAACGGTTGGCCGATGAAGGCTGGCTGCTGGGCGTGGCGACCGGAAAAAACCGGCGCGGGCTCGACACCGTGTTCACCCATCACAACCTGCACAAATACTTCCAGACCTTTCAGACTGTCGATCATGGGGCTGGCAAGCCTGATCCGCGCATGGTGCTGGACGCCATGCGTGAAACCGGGGTGGACCGCTCACGCACGGTGATGATCGGGGATACCCGCTGGGACATGCTGATGGCGCGGGCGGCGAAAATCCACGCGCTGGGCGTGACCTGGGGATTTCATACGCCTGAGGAGATCGCCGAGGGCGGCGCCCATTCCATCCATGATAAATTTGCTCAGTTGAATGCTGCTCTGGATAAGTTTGGCCATAACGGAGCGTCCACGTGATGAGCCTGTCAGCAGCTGAAGCAGAAAAACGCAAACTGCCTGGGCGCTTTTATGGGAAGGTGTCCGTAGCGGACGGTGAAGGCGATTGGGCGATCGTGCTGGACGGGCGGACGGTGACGACTCCAGGCAAGCGTGAGCTTAGAGTTCCCAACGAGAACCTAGCCCGAGCCGTAGCGGCGGAATGGGAGGCTCAGAAGGACGTGGTTAACCCGTTTACCATGCCCATCACCCGCATCCTGCACGTGGCGCTCGATCACATGGCGGATATGCGTACGGAAGCGGCCGAAGAAATCTCCAGATATGGCCGCACCGATCTGCTTAGCCATCGCTCTGATGATGCGTCATTGGCCACCCGTCAGGCCCAGTTGTGGGATCCTTATCTGGACTGGGCGGACACCATATTGAACGCACCGCTGAAATCGGCGGTGACTCCGCTGGCGCTGGAACAGCCCGAAACTTCCATCGCTGCGCTGAAAGCCAGAGCGCTGGCCCAGGATAATCTGAGTCTGACCGCGTTGGTGAGTGCTGTGCCGATTCTCGGTTCGGCCATTCTCGCCTTCGCTCTTCTGGAAGCGGAAGCCGATGGCGAGGCGGTCTGGACCGCTTCACGCGTGGATGAGAACCATCAGATCGAACGCTGGGGCAAGGATATGAAAGCTGCCGAAGCTGAGTCCGCTAAAAAGCACGACCTTCTGGCCTGTGAGCGTGTGATGCGTATGTGCGATAAGGTCAGGGTTCGCCTCGGGCGCTGATTTGCACTCGATTGCGAAGCGGCGCCAGCAAGCGGAAAACATTCTTGGGGAGTGAAGCTGATGAAATCCGTCCTTGAACAGCTCAAGGCTAAACGTGAAGCCGCTCGTATTGGGGGTGGCGAGAAACGAATTGCCGCCCAGCATCAAAAGGGTAAACTTACTGCGCGGGAGCGTCTGGACGTACTGTTGGATAAGGATAGTTTTGAAGAGTTCGATATGTTCGTCGAACACGACTGCACCGAGTTCGGCATGGCCGATAGGAAGATTCCCGGCGATGGCGTGGTGACAGGATCGGGTGCTGTCAATGGCCGTCTGGTCTATGTATTCGCCAAAGATTTCACCGTGTTCGGCGGTTCACTGTCAGCGGCCCATGCCCGCAAGATTTGCAAGGTGCAGGATGCGGCGCTGAAAAATGGCGCGCCGATCATCGGCCTGTTTGATGCTGGCGGCGCTCGTATCCAGGAAGGTGTGGACGCGCTCGGCGGCTATGCCGAGATATTTCAGCGCAATACTCTGGCTTCAGGCGTGATCCCACAGATATCTGTCATTATGGGTCCGTGTGCGGGTGGGGATGTGTACTCACCTGCCATCACCGATTTCATCTTCATGGTGAAGGACACGTCCTACATGTACGTGACCGGCCCCGATGTGGTGAAAACGGTCACCAATGAGATCGTCACCCATGAAGAGCTGGGCGGGGCGTCGGTGCATGCCAGAAGATCGGGCGTGGCCGAAGGCGCGTTTGAAAACGATATCGAGGCGCTTATCCAGGTCCGTCGTCTGATCGACTTCCTGCCCTTGTCCAACCGTGAGACTCCTCCAGTCCGCAAGGTGTTCGATTCTGCCGGTCGACAGGAGTCGTCGCTGGACACTTTGGCGCCGGCAAATCCCAATAAACCTTATGATATCAAGGAGTTGATCGGGAAGGTGGCCGATGAGGGCGATGTCTTCGAGATCGCTCCCGATTATGCGACCAATATCGTGGTCGGTTTTGGTCGTCTGGAAGGGCGGACTGTGGGTTTTGTGGCCAACCAGCCGCTCTCTCTGGCGGGCGTTCTGGACATTGACGCCTCCAAGAAGGCGGGCCGGTTTGTACGCTTCTGTGATGCGTTTGGAATCCCGCTCATCACTTTTGTGGATGTGCCGGGCTTCCTACCAGGTGTCAAGCAAGAGTATGGCGGGTTGATCAAGCATGGTGCAAAATTGCTGTTTGCCTATGCCGAAGCTACAGTGCCCAAGCTTACCGTCATCATCCGCAAAGCCTATGGCGGCGCCTATGACGTGATGGCTTCCAAGCATTTGCGCGGCGATATCAATTATGCATGGCCCCGGGCGGAGATCGCAGTGATGGGCGCCAAGGGCGCCGCAGAAATCATCCACCGCAAGGATCTTGGCGATGACGAAAAAATGGCCGAGCACGTCAGGGAATATGAAGATCGCTTCGCCAATCCTTTCATAGCGGCTTCACGAGGCTTCCTTGATGATGTGATCCAACCGCGCAATACGCGCTACCGTTTGATCAGGGCCTTACGCACTCTACGCAATAAAGAACTGGCCAACCCTTGGAAAAAGCACGACAATATTCCGCTTTAGGTAGTATATGTCGCTGTGTGAACGAGTATCAGAAATTAGCAATTTTGGAAAATCTTAAAGTTCTCTGTATCAACAGACACAAATCTAACAGT
>RKRX01000236.1 GCA_007571185.1 Oceanicaulis sp. | reverse complement strand
ATGAGCTGGAACGTCAGCTTGCCGGGGCTTCTGTCACCGAGCTTGATGTATGGCTTGACAATTTTTTGGAGGCGCCTTCGCTTGAAGCGGTGTTTGGCCAAGTGCCGACGTGAGCAACACCGGGACCGTGCTCATGGAGCAGACCCTGACTGACGAGACGGCGACGACGGGTCAGTGTCCCGCAACGCCGCTAGCGGTCCTGCGTGGTACACGTCTCTTTTTCCACGAGAGGCGAAAACCCTTCGCACTTGGCGGTGGAAAGCCCAGAACGGTCACTTTCAGGCCCGAGTGCAGCGAAGGTTTTTCCATGAGTCGTGTACCGTGAATCGACACATCTCTATCAGTGCAGGCTTTGTGTTTCACGCGGCAAACGCCTACATCACGGGCGGATTCATCACTGGATTAGACAATGACAGAGTTCTCCCCACGCGAAATCGTCCATGAGCTGGACCGCCACATTATCGGCCAGACCGCAACCAAGAAGGCGGTCGCCATCGCTCTGAGAAACCGTTGGCGGCGCAGGCATCTGCCCGATGGGTTGCGTGAGGAGGTCACCCCCAAGAACATCCTGATGATCGGCCCGACCGGGGTGGGCAAAACCGAGATTTCGCGCCGTCTGGCCAAGCTGGCCGGTGCGCCCTTTCTGAAGGTGGAGGCCACCAAATTCACCGAGGTGGGCTATGTAGGCCGAGATGTGGATTCAATCGCTCGTGATCTGGTGGAAATCGCTATCGGTCTTGTGCGCGAGAAAAAACGTGAAGAGGTGAAATCCAAAGCCCATGACGCCGCTGAGCAGCGCGTGCTGGATGCGCTGGTAGGCAAGGATGCAAGCGCCTCCACACGTGAAACCTTCCGTAAGAAAGCGTTGTCTGGCGAGCTTGATGTCAAGGAAATTGAGATCGAGATTCCTGATGACGTCTCGCCTTTCCAGAGCATGGAACTGCCTGGCATGAGCGGCAGTGTGGGCATGTTCAATCTCTCGGATGTATTGGGCAAGAACTTTGGCGGGCGCACCAAAACCCTGCGCACCACGGTGAAGGACGCCTATGAGCTGCTGATCCGTGAAGAAGCCGACAAGCTGCTCGATGAGAGTCAGATACAGACCCGGGCCGTGGAACTAGCGGAAAACGAAGGCATTGTTTTCCTTGACGAGATCGACAAGGTCGCCGCCCGCGCCGAAGGCCGAGGCGGGGATGTGTCTCGCGAAGGCGTCCAACGTGATCTGTTGCCCCTGATCGAAGGCGCGACGGTCTCCACCCGATATGGACCGATGAAGACCGACCATGTGCTTTTCATCTCTTCAGGCGCTTTCCATGTCACCAAACCCAGTGATTTGTTGCCCGAGCTTCAGGGCCGTCTTCCTATCCGGGTGGAGTTGAACGCGCTGACTCGGGATGATTTCCGCCGCATTCTCACCGAGCCTGAAGCCAGCCTGATCACCCAGTATGTAGCGCTGATGAAAACCGAAGGCTTTGAGTTGAGCTTTGATGAAAGCGCCATTGACGCCATCGCCAACCTCGCCGCCGAGGTGAACGCCAGCGTGGAGAATATTGGAGCCCGGCGTCTTCAGACCATTCTGGAGAAGGTCTGCGAGGATGTCAGCTTCACCGCATCAGACCGCTCTGGAGACACTCTAGTGATCGACGCCGACTATGTGAAAGCGCAGATTGGAGAACTGGCGCGCAATACCGATCTGTCGAAATTCATCCTTTGATCTCGATTTCCGAGCGTCGGGCCGGAAGGTTTCTGGCCAATCAAACCTGGCGCAGCCAGGCGGAATGTCCATTACAGGTTCACGCTGCGCCATTTTTTGCTTACGGGCTCTTCAGTCGCCAAACGCTGTCGCGTCATCATCGGGCCTGGGCCTCCGCCAGAACGTGAGGCAGCAGCAGCGTCCACCGCACCCGGGGATCGTTTTGACGACCGGCGCGCTCGCCCGCATCATCACCCCAACCAAAAAACAGATCGCCACGCACAGGACCTAGAATCGCGCCGCCCGCATCCTGTGTAACCACAAGACCGGTCCAATCGGGCTCGCCATGTAGAGCGGCCTGCACGACAACCGGCACGCCCCACGCATGATGGCCAGGATCCACCGCCAGTGACGCCATTGGGGTCAACGGCGCGCCCTGAGCCCCGATCGGGCCCTCTTGCGGGTTGTCCAGACTGTCCAGAGAAAAGAAAACATAGCGGGGGTTTTCATTAAAGAGCGGGCGCCAGGCCTCCGGCCCACGGACCCGCAGCCAAGCCTCAATATCCTGTTTGGAAGCATTGTGTTCGGACAGCTCCCCACGCTCTATCAGGAGGCGGCCGATAGAGACGTAAGGCAAACCATTGTGCGCAGCAAACCTCACGCGCGATGCAGACCCATCAGGATAAGACAAGCGCGCCGATCCTTGGATTTGCAGGAAGAACACATCAATAGGTCGTCCCCAGGCCAGCGGCGCGCCCAGATTTTTCGCTTCAATTTCTGCACGGGTGTTGTAGGGCATGAAACTGCGATCCACGGCGCGGCCCATGATGCGCTGACCTTCAAGTTCGGCGATAAATCGCCCCAGGTCTCCGGTCAGCAAATCCGGGGGCGCGCCCCGGATCGCCATGGAAAACTCCCGATCAGGCGTATGCCTGACCTCAACCACCGGCTCGTAATACCCCGTCAGGTGACCTTCCTGATGAATCTTGATCGGGGTGAAATGGCGTTCAAAAAAGTCACGCGCCCGTGCGACGTCCAAGGGTCTATCGGCCAGCATGGCCGCCCGAAGACACGCATCACGCCAGTCCCCGGCACGCCCGGCATAGCTGGCGCGCGGGTTCATCGGCGCGTTGTCAGGACGATCTTCAATCCGCATGCAGCTGTTGACAAAGGCGTTCAGCGCTCCGCGCGCATCAATGCGCGACCAACCCGGCACCTGGGAAAAGAGCACAGGTTGAGTCTCAATGGTCTGGGTCTCCAGGCGCGTTGACGGGTCAAGACGCCCCGTGCTTGGCCCCGGCGCCGCAGCAGGAGGTGATGGGGGGCTGGCGCAGGCCGCAATTGAAAGCGTGAGAAGGACAAAAAGCGCCCTAGGCCGGTTTGACCGCCGCCAAGCGCCAGTTGGGATTTTCGCTGGTGATATCACGCTCAAAGCTCCATACCTCATCAACTGTTTTCAGCGTGGCGAGATCTCCCTCCACCACGTCTCCTTGAGAGTCCCGGGTTTCGCTGGCGAGTTCCGCGGAAAAACCGACTCTCACCTTCGCCCGATTATCGTTAAGGGAAACTTTGACAATTTCCACCGACTTGATCCGTTCAATCTCGGTGATGACAGTCTGTTTGCGTGCCTGGCGCCGATTGATGCCAGCCTCATAGGCGGTCATCACACGCTCGGTCAACAGGGGTTTAAGCGTATCTTTATCCCCTCCGGCATACCCCAGCACGATTTTTTCATAAGCCGAGCAGGCGCCCCTGACGAAGGTTTCCAGATCAAATCTGGGATCCATCCGATGAAGAGCGTCAAGGCCCTCTGCACCGGATGCCGCCAATGGGGCAGGGTGGGGCGTGTCTTCCCGCGGTTTGGGCGTGAAAGGCGGCGAAGGCATGGGAGCGGCGGATTCCGCTCGATCACGCTCCTGTCGCATATGGTCTTGTGGTGAACGTCCGGTGGGCCGGCCCAGAACGCGATAGAGCTGGACCGCGAGGAAAACAGCGAGACCCGCGAAGAACACAATCTGTAAAATATCCATCTGACCGCCTGATGCTTTTTAAACTTCTGTGCGGGAAGATATAAGGGCGGGCGAGTTCGACGTCACCTGGCGTCACACTTGCGCGCTGCGTTTGCATATGCTACCCGCTGCTCTTCATCCATACGATAATCGGGTTTGCACATCTGCGGGCGACACCCGAATTTCAATAAAGTTGAACCTCCATGACAGATGCTTCAGCCACACCGCAAGGTCGTGATCAAGCGCGCCTCCCCGCCATTCGGGTGGTTGGTCAGTACGTTAAGGACTTGTCCTTTGAAAACCCCGGCGCGCCGGACAGCCTGCGCGCCGCCGGACAGCCAACCATTGATTTGGCGGTGGATGTTCAGGCTCACGCCATGGATGAGAATCTGTTTGAGGTGTCTCTGGTTATCTCCGCCCGCGCCACGCGTGAAAACAAGCCCGTCTTCATTGTCGAGCTAACCTATACCGGCCTCTTCCAGATCCAGAATGTGGACGCCGCCGCCCGCGACGCTTTCTTGTTGATCGAGTGCCCGCGCCTGATCTTCCCGTTCGCCCGTCGCATTCTGTCTGACTCCACCCGTGACGGCGGTTTCCCGCCGTTGATGCTGGAACCGGTCGATTTCGCTGCACTCTATCGCCAGCAAATGGCGAAGCGACAAACCCGGAATGGTCAAAACGGCAAGGGCGCGCCGCCCGCGCCGCCTGTTGAAAGCTAAGTGTGAGGCGGACGCCGGGCTTGTGGGACTCTAGGGTCTTGCCAGGTCTTCGTCTTTCAACAGACCCAGAGAATGCCAGAGCGGCTCCTTCATCTCCGAGACGAACCTAGCGTGAGCGGCTTGTTC
>RKRX01000198.1 GCA_007571185.1 Oceanicaulis sp. | reverse complement strand
GGCGTTGGCGGTGGGTGCGGGGGTGGCGCAGGCGCCGAGCATTATTGCGATAACGCCTGCGGATGCGCGCTTTAAGGATACCAGATGTGACATGGACTTACCTCGGGAGGGTTGTGGGTTTGCACGGTGATCACCCTGCTCGCTCTCTGCTTAATGCAAACAATTCACACTTGCAATTGCAAGCGCCTTATATCAGACAGTCACGTAAATGAGAACCATTTGCAAAAGGTGTCCAATGTCCTCTTTCTCCTCTCTCAGGCATCGAGTCGTTCTGGTTTCAGGCGCCTGGGTTTTGGCATTCGGCGGCGCCTCCCTCGCGGAGACCGGCGCTGATCCCATCAATGAAGTCGATGATGTGATTGTTGTCACAGCGACCAGAACCAACTTGTCCAGGTTTGACTACCCGGGTCTGACCAGCGCTCTTGCTCTGGAAAATCTGGATCGGGAACGTCCGGGCGATCTGTCGGAGTTGTTGAAAAATGTGCCAGCCCTGCAAGTGGCGGGGGGCCCGCGCCGGACCGGTCAAACCCTTTCTCTGAGGGGATTGGGTCGCGAAAATGTGACCTTGCTGATTGATGGCGCGCGCCAGAACTTCAACAGCGCCCATGATGGGGTGCTTTTCCTGGATCCCTCCTTGCTAGGTCGGGTGGAAAGCGTGCGCGGCTCGGCCGGCGCCCTGTACGGTTCCGGTGCGGCGGGCGGTGTGATCGCATTTGAAACTTTGCAGGCGGATGATCTGCTCCATGATGATCAGACCCGTGGCGCGCGGGCCTCGCTGGGTTATCGCTCTGTCAATGAGGAAACCCGTGGTTCAGCGGCCGTCTTCGGCAAGGCGGGTGATTTTGAAAGCATTGCCGCAATCTCCCTGCGTCAGTCCGGGAATATCGGGTTGGGCTCGGGGGAGAATCTGCCCGCAGATGATGAGATTTTTTCATCATTATTGGCGGGGGGATGGAACATGACCCCGGCGCTCGAGCTGGAACTGGGCTGGCTAAGCTTTCGCAATGACGCCGTGGAACCTAATAATGGCCAGGGCGCGTCCCGTGTGAGCGGTCTCAATCCGCTGATGAACAAGGATGTGGCCTCCGACAGTTTACGCGCCGCCCTGGACTTTGATCCAGAAAGCGCGCTGATCCATTTTCAGACCACGGTCTATCACAATATCAGTGAGGTGGATGAGGCGGACGTTTCCATCGGCCGGTTTATCGAACGTAACCTGACCACTGTCGGCATCCGCGCCGAGAACCGGGCGGAGTTCATGCTGAATGGCCTGGCGCTGGCGCTGATCACCGGTGCGGAATGGTATGAAGATGAACAGAGCGGGTTTGATTCCGCCACCGCCAAGGGTCGGCGCGGCGGAACGCCTGACGCTCAGACCGGGTTCACCGGCGCCTGGGCGCAGCTTGAAACCCGGCTGAATCTTGGGTCGGGGGGTGAGCTGATCATCTTGCCCGGCGTGCGCCTTGACCGGTTTGAAAGCCAATCCGATCAGGCCGATTCCAACAACAACGATGCGATCTCCCCCCGGCTTGCTGCGACCTGGGCGCCCAACGATCGGGTGCGCATTTTCGCCAGCTGGGCGGAAGCCTTCCGGGCGCCGTCCTTTAACGAGCTTTACCTGTCAGGCACGCACTTCTCACTGCCCCACCCGGTCCTGGGCCCGTCGATCTTTGTCACCAACACGTTCATTCCCAATCCAGATCTGACGCCGGAAGAGACTGTGACGTCTGAAATCGGGGCGGCGTTCAGTCATGAAGGTGTGTTCACCGCCAATGATCGTTTCGAGATCAAGGGCGCCTGGTTTACCACCGATGCGACCGATCTGATCAATCTGGATGTGGCGTTCGCGTTCACGTCATTCTGTTTCACGCCGCCCTTTTTCCGACCCTGCTCGGCGGGCGTCGCCTTCTCGGAAAACCTGGCTTCTGCAAAACTGAAAGGTTTTGAGATTGCGCTAACCTACTCGGCGGACAGTTTCGATCTGTCCGGCGCTTTATATGAAGTGGACGGTAAGGACGCCATCACGGGTGACCCGCTGGGCGCCCTGCAGCCGTTGATGGGCCATGTGGCTGTAGATTACACTTTCGAAAATGCCCCGCTGAGTGTGGGAGGTCGCATGGACTTTGCCGACTCGTTTGACAAGACCGGCGACGCTCTTGAAGAGCGGGCCGGTTATGCCGTGCTGGATCTATACGCCGGTTGGCGCCCGCTGGCAGGCCAGCCGCTGCGCCTTGATCTGGGTGTCGAGAACGTCTTTGATCAAGATTATGAGCGCGTGTTCGCAGGCGTGTCCGAGCCAGGCCGCAGCGTGCGCCTTGACGTGAGCTGGACCGGAGCCTGGTAGGGGCCCCAGGGTTCATTCCGCGCCGGCAAGTGCGTAGCATCCTGTGGTTATTGAGGCGCTTTTAGGGCTTGCGCAGCAACCAGGGTCGTTCAGCGACACTGTTGGTGAGTATCAGCGCCATTGAAGCAGGGTTCACCCTCATTCTGAAGATGATGAGTGAGTGGCGTCCCACACCTTGAGTTCATAGGCGATAGAACGTTCCATGAGCTCTCGCCAGACCGGTTCTGCGATCTGGGCAGGGAGATCAACATGTTCGGCGCGTGCGAGAATCCTGGTGAGCACGTCCTCAATCCGAGCTTCATCGCGCACCATATCACGACTTGGCTTGATGCGTGCGGCAGCCTGCATGTAGCGTGAGCGCTCTGCGATAAGGGCGACAAGGGCGCGGTCGAGTCGATCCACGCCATCGCGAACCTCAGCCATGCTGGTGCAGATTCCAGGTGCAGTGCGGGCGCTCAGATCATCTCGATCGAAAGGGTCAGGTGCGAGTGTCGCCATGAGGGCGATTATAGAGGCAAGCGTCCGGCGCCCAAGCCCTTTGAACGCATGGCGTCAAATTACGGTGCAGTCGGCAGTGGCTTGGTGCGCGGCTCATAACGAAATCTTCCGTGTCTTTGAGCTTGACAGGGGCAGGAATCGCACCCTGATCAGGCGAACCTGTATCAGGACAGGTCGGGTTCCTCATGAAAGAGGTTCACATAAGGGCTATAGCGGAATCTACGATTTCGGGATCTGCCGGTGATTTCTTCCAGAACGCCAAGATTGATAAGTCTCCCAACCAGTGTATTCGCCGCCGGATAACTCACATCAATCAGATTTTTGACATCATTGACTGAGATAATGGGGTGAAGAAAAAGATGCTCCAACACACGATGCCCGTTCCCGCCTGCACCGCCAAGATTTTCGGCAATGACGGCTCTGTGATCCTCTCGCAGCGCCAGAATGCGCTGTGCGGTCCTGGCAGCCTGTTCGCTGACCTCCCGCACGCCTTGCAGGAAGAATTCGAGCCAGCGTTCCCAATCACCCTCATCACGCGTTGCCTGTAACAGTTCGTAGTACCGGCGGCGGTTCCGCTTGAAATAATGTGACAGGTAAAGGACCGGCTCTCGCAATACGCCTTTTTCGCACAGCAAGAACGTGATCAGCAGGCGCTCGACGCGCCCGTTGCCATCAAGAAAGGGGTGAATGGTCTCAAACTGCACATGGGCAAGCCCGATTTTAATCAATACAGGCAGGCTGTCATCGGCGTGCAGAAAGTTTTCCAGCGCCCCGAGCGCCCCAGCGATTTCGTGTGGCGGCGGCGGTATAAACATCGCCTCGCTCAGCGGGCGCCCCCTTGGCCCGATCCAGTTTTGTGATGTGCGAAGCTCTCCTGGCCTCAGGTGTTGGCCCCGAACGCCCTGCATCAGGCGTTTGTGAATTTCGCGGATGAGACGCACAGAAACCGGCAACTCCTCCAGCTGCTCAATGCCGTGCCGCATCGCAGCGATATAATTGAGCACTTCATCCACATCCTGAGGCCGCTTGGAGTCGACCATCTGCGCTTCGGCGGTGAGCACATCGTGCAGAGAACTTTGCGTGCCTTCAATCTGACTCGACAATACAGCTTCCTTGCGGACATACATGAGGATGAACAGATCCGGCTGGGGCAGAATCTGGATCGACCCGTCTAGACGACCTAGCGCCAGATCAGCCTCGGACAAAACATGCTGGAGCCGCCCTTCAATCTGAACCGGCGGCGCTGGCGGCAGATCATCGGGCAGGAAGGCGCTGTAACCGGCGGGCTGACGCACATAGCGCCCCGCCCGACCAGGCCGCGGTCTGGCTCCATTGTTATCGTGAGCTTTGTCCATAGCCGAAAAACACAATCCTTATGCAAGCCTGGGTTTAACAAGAACGCCTCATCGCCTTCTTATGCAAGCCTGGGTTTAACAATACGTCCCCCTGTCGGCGCCGGAGGCGCGATGGAACTCGTGAACCTTGTCTGGCCGACCTTGCGGCTGTCGGTTTGCCAAAATTACAGATTGGACGGATATAAAAGGGAATTATCCCGCAAAGTGCCATTGTGAATAAAATCAACGACTTAGAGGTGTAAAATAGAAAATTTAAGAAAAATGTGAGAAAAGTATAAATAAAAATATGGAGACAAAAGCGGCAAGATGTTCACAATGTGGGATCGTCAATCGTTGGGGATTCTTGCTGTCCAGTAGAAAAAG
>RKRX01000001.1 GCA_007571185.1 Oceanicaulis sp. | reverse complement strand
CTAAGCTCCGGTTTTACTCTTTCGGGGCATTGCTTTGGAGCCTCGAATGAAAACCATTATTGAACCCTTCCGTATTAAAACCGTTGAAGCCATCCGAATGACGACACGGCAAGAACGAAAGCGTTTGCTCGAAGCGGCGCATTACAATTTGTTCTTGTTGAAATCAGAGGATGTCATCATCGATTTACTGACAGATTCAGGCACATCTGCGATGAGCGCAGAGCAATGGTCTGCGATCATGCGCGGGGATGAAAGCTATGCTGGGTCGCCCTCATTTTTCCGATTTGAGTCCGCGGTTCAACACTTAATGCCGTTCAAACATATCATCCCGACCCACCAGGGACGTGCTGCCGAAGCCATTTTGTTTTCTGTCTTAGGCGGGTCAGGAAAACGTATTCCTTCAAACACGCACTTTGATACAACCAGAGGCAATATTGAAGCGAGCGGCGCACGGGCTGATGACCTAGTGATTCAAGAGGGATTAGACCCCAAGGCGGATCACCTGTTCAAAGGAAACATCGATCTAGAACGCCTAGAGGCCTATTTACAAAACCACGGCTCTACCGTGCCATGCGTGATGATTACCATCACAAACAATGCCGGCGGCGGACAGCCTGCCAGTCTGGAGAACATACGAGCGGCGGCCGAAATTTCTCGACGTTATTCGAAGCCATTTATCATTGATGGCTGCCGGTTCGCGGAAAACGCTTACTTCATCAAAGCCAGAGAACCCGGATTTAGTGATGCGCCTATTGAGGACATTATTCGGGAAACGTTCGCATGTGCTGATGGCATGACTATGAGCGCAAAAAAGGACGCTTTCGCCAATATCGGTGGATGGCTCGCCCTAAACGATGATGAACTTGCTGAACAAGCTCGAACGCGTCTCATCCAAACAGAAGGTTTTCCGACCTATGGAGGTTTAGCGGGACGCGATTTGGATGCAATTTCGCAGGGGTTGAAAGAAATCGTAGACGAGCACTATTTGGCTTACCGCATACGCACGAACGAATATCTCGGTGAACGCCTCGACGCGCTCGGAATTCCGATTGTTAAACCTACAGGCGGGCACGCCGTATTCATTGATGCGCGGGCGTGGCTCGATCACATACCCCCGCTAGAGTATCCGGGGCAGGCGGTTGCAACAGCGCTTTATGAAGTTGGAGGCATTCGTGCCTGTGAGATCGGCACCGTCATGTTTGGACGAGTGCCTGATGGATCTGAAGCGCCTGCGGCGATGGATCTTGTGAGACTGGCGATGCCGCGTCGCGTATACACGCAATCACATATTGATTACGTTACCGAGGTTTTTGAAGAGTTGGCAACGATTCGTGAGGAGCTGATTGGTTACAAAATTGTGGAAGAACCAAAGGTGTTGAGACACTTCACAGCGAAGTTCGAACCTCTCGCCATTGCGTCATGAGAGCAGCTTGATGCGGCAGAAACAGGATTTTGTCTGCCGCCCACCGCAAATCTGCAATTTGCATTCGAAAATTGTTCGCAATTCAGGCACCAATTTGCGATTGAACCTGATACTAATTCATCGTGCACTGTTCTACGATTTGAACGTGTTTGAGTTCCTGATGTTTGGCTAAGGCGAACTTCAACTTCGAGCAACTTTGCACTGATCTCTCCAGGCTTGGCCCCCTTGCCCATGGTTCAACTCCATTTCAGAGCTGATCTTCTCCCAAAACATGGGTCAGTTTTTCTGGTGCAGACCACACTCTTGCGTGAAAGTCCTTTTGACGAGGTGGGCTTTCGGAAAAAGACGATCAACTCGTGTTACATATTGATGCCGTCCTATCCAACTATGACATGATGGGGCTCGAGGCCGTTTAATGCTGAATCCGTCGTGAACACATGGTTCAGACAATACAGCTACGTTCGGCAGAAGCAGGCTCTGAGTATGCGACCGCCAGTCCTAGTAACCCAATTTCAAAGGGGCCCAAAAAAATGAAAGCTGGACATCCAATCTCAATCCAGCCAACGCAATTTATCTAGCGGATAGCCTAAATGCCATTTCGCCCTATTCAGCACCACACGCTGAGCAATATCTGCGATTCCAAGTGATTCATCCGCTGTCAGACTGTCACAAAGTTTGTTCAATTCCTGAACATTCGAGCAGCAGGCATAAGAAATATAATGGTAGCTCCCAGCGACATAGAAGCAGTCCATCAGTTCTGGGATCCCATTTATCTTTTTCTCAAAAATTTCCCGGTTTTTGAATGTATTGTTTTCAAGCGTGAACTCGATGTATGCGAAAATGTGTTCGCAAATCCTATCCATATCGAGTTCGGTGACAAACATCCCGAAATATCCAGCCTCCTTAAGAGCTTTAACGCGTTCAAAACAGGCGCTTTTTGACAATCCGACCCGGTCCGCTAGATCCACATTTGACAAACCTGCATTGGTATGAAGCGTCGTGATGATTTTCCGATTGATCTTATCCAACTTTATCGATTTTCCGGTCATCTTGGTGTCCGCTCCGTGCCAATGTAGAATCAAGTACGTTACAACAAATTGGTGCTCCACGCGTCAATAATTGAAACCATACCATAGGTTTCGAGCCTATACGCCGAATATTGTTCGGCAAGAGGATTAAACACCGAATATTCGTCGGTTAGCCGCAGGAACTTTGGGACCAAATTTTTTTTTAATCGGTCTAGGCTCTTGGTGTCGGAAGTCACGTATAGACCGTTCCTTTTGGTGGCTTTCACGTAGCGAACAACACTAGGGGAGGATCAAGATACAATGTCTAAGTCCAAAGAAAAAGTCTTAACAACAACGGCTTTGTTAACCGCGCTTGCGTTTTGGTCAACAAGCATCGCCTCGGCTCAGGTTAGCGAGCCATCAACCGGAGAAGACGAGGCAGCAGTCCAAGACACCGTTGTGGTAACAGCGCGCAGGCGCAGCGAAAACGTTCAAGAAATTCCCGGTGCGATTACGGTGATAACCGAGAGTACCATCGAAACCGCTCGTGTCGAACAGATCGCAGATGTTATTGCACTTACACCTGGCGCCAACCTGCGCGAGAACTTTTCGCCGGCATTCACAAACCTGACGGTCAGAGGTATCCCAACGCAACAGAATGGTGAGCTACCGATCGCTCTGTCTGTCGATGGCGTAACTGTGCCTTTTACCAGCTTTCTCAATCAGGATCTGCTTGATGTTGATCAAATTGAAGTCCTGAGAGGCCCGCAAGGCGGCTTATACGGCAGAAACGCGATTGCTGGCGCGATCAATATTTCCACGCGAAGGCCCTCCGATGAAGTCGAAGGCCGCGTTCGTTTGTCCTATGGGAATGGTGATTACCTGCAAGCGTTCGGTACCGTATCAGGGCCATTGGCTGATGGTGTTTATGGTAAATTGGGAGTATCTTACAAAAATTTCGATGGTTTGATCGAGAGTGGTCAAGTCGATGAAACCCTCGATTTCAATGAAGAATTCAGCACCTTTGGTCGCTTGATTTTCGAGCCAACAGATAATCTTTCTTTGGACTTCAGGGGGCGTTATACAACATCGAATGTCGGCGCTTCTTATTTCGAGGTCGTTCCACTCACAGATATCGACAATTTCGACACAGACCCGCTTGTGAACGCACCGGCCAACAATGATCGCGAGTTATACGAATCAACCAGCAAAATCGATTATGAAACGGATGCGGGGACGTTCACGTCGATAACCGGCTATTTCGATGTTGAAGATAGTTTGCGCGGTGAATCTGATTTCGGTGTCTTCGCGCCCCCGGAGCAGCTTCAAGAGTTTGACACCACGGTTGACGGCTGGAGCCAGGAATTCCGATTTGCATCGCCGGATGACCAACCCTTCCGCTGGCTCTTAGGAGCGTTTTATCAAGACCGAACCGTAACCACGTTCACGAATATTCTCGTGGACCCAGGTGATGCAGATCCATTTCCGGTCTTCCTCGTTGAGGACTCCACGAATGATAGCGAGTCCTACGCTATCTTCGGTCAGGGAACATACGATTTGACGGACCGCTTAGAGCTGTCCGTTGCCTTGCGATACGATGAGGATCAACGTTCAACCGTAGATTTGGCTCAGTCAACAGAGTCACTATCGCGCACGTTTTCTCAGTTCCAACCTAAGGTTTCGCTGTCATATGATGTTTCCGATGAGGTTTTGCTGTATGCTACCTGGGGAAAGGGCTTCAGAAGTGGCGGTTTCAACGGCTTTGCGGCTCCGGTAGAAGCGCGTACTTTTGATGCCGAAGTGTCTACAAACTATGAGGTTGGCTTCAAAAGCACGCTGGCTGACGGGCGCTTAATCGCAAACGGATCTCTTTATTTCATTGATTATGAAGACCAGCAATTCTTTGCCTTCTTTGATGCATTCACATCTGCGATCGTAAACGCGGACGCCACAGACATCTATGGGGTCGAGTTCGAGCTCGCATTCAATGTAAACGACTATCTGGAGCTATTTGGTACCTTCGGCTACGTCGATGGAGAGATCTCTGAAAATGCTCCTGATGCCAACGGCGATACGTTTATTGGAAACACCTCGCCAGGTTCCAATGAATACACCGCGAATTTCGCTGCAGTGTATACC
>RKRX01000065.1 GCA_007571185.1 Oceanicaulis sp. | reverse complement strand
GGGTCTTGTCGCCCATGATTGAGCCTTTGGTGCGGGAGGAGGACGGAGCTACAGCTAGCACCGCCACCTTGTGTCCCCGCGCGGTCAGATGGGCGCCCAAGCCTTCGATCAGGGTGGATTTGCCTACGCCGGGCGCCCCGGTCAGCCCTACGCGCCAGGCCGTTCCGGTGCGCTCCATCACCCGGGTGAGCAGGTTGCGGGCATGGTCCTGATGATCGGCGCGGGTGGATTCCACAAGGGTGATGGCGCGAGCCAGCGCCGCCCTGTCGCCTTTGATCAGGCGTTCGGCGAGTTCATGGGTCATGGACATACGCTCGTCCGACTTTCGATTCGGAGCAAGAAACGTCAGAAATAGGGAACCACGATCGCATCGGCGTCATAGGCGTCTTGGGGGTGCGGTTTGCCCCGTCCGGCGATGATCTCAATCCGCAGGACGCGCTGCCGGGCCGGAGATGCGCCCATGCTTGTACTGATTCTCCGGTTTACGCCGCTGCCCGACATAAACGATCTCGCGTCAGTTTTGGCGTTCACCTCTTCCCGGCTGACCACGATGAACCACTCATAGCCATTGCGCCGCGTCAGCTCGCCCGCCCGGCGCAGCGTTAGCGCTTCAAGCCGTTCTTTGCTGAAAGTGCGGCGGCCTGTGTAACGGATCCGCCAGCGATCATCCTCAATGCGGGTATCGGAATAACCGACGCCGGCAGCATGATCGGTTGCCGGTCCGTAGACATCCGGCGTGCTCACGCAGGCGGTCAGCACGAGCGCAGTCAGGGTGAAGCCGAGGGTTTGAAATCGGAACAGGTGCGGCATGGCGATTCAAGGCGTGTGAAGCTCCCGGGTTTGCCCGGGGTTTCAGGTCACCAGCACTGGCATCGGCTCTGAGTGGCTTTCGTCCTCGAGTACGACAGCGGTGCCCGAGACAGACACCATCATCATGGAGCCCCGTTCACCGATGATTTCGTAATCAAGATCCACGCCGATCACTGCATTCGCCCCGCACTCCCGGGCTTCATTCTCAAGTTCAGCCAGGGCTGCTTCTCGGGCTTCGCGCAGGGATTTCTCGTAAGAGCCCGATCGTCCGCCTACAATATCGCGAAGCCCCGCGAACAGATCGCGGAAAACATGCGCCCCCATAATGGCTACACCGGTAATGACGCCCTTGTATTCCCGGACGTGACGTCCTGACACGTCCGGGGTGGTGGTGATGATCATGGAAGATATCCTCTCTTGATGTTTGCAACGCTGACAGCCTAGGCGTTTCATCCCTGATTGTCATCCTGCTTGGTCGTCAGACCGGGTCACGTCGGCTCAATATCCCGATCAGCTCCACTGCGCTGTCGGCGATCACCGTGCCGGGCGGGTAGATAGCCGCCGCGCCCATCTCTTTCAGGACAGGGATATCTTCGGGCGGGATCACGCCGCCGATGATGATAATGATGTCCGGGCGGTTCATTCTGGCGAGTTGCTTTTTCAGCTCGGGCGCCAGGGTGAGGTGACCGGCGGCCAGCGAAGAAACGGCGACCACATGCACGTCATTGTCCACCGCCTGGCGAGCGACTTCTTCCGGGGTTTGGAAAAGCGGGCCGATATCCACATCCCAACCGAGATCGGCGAAAGCGGAGGCGACCACTTTCTGTCCCCGATCATGACCATCCTGACCCATTTTCGCGATCAGAATTCGCGGACGGCGGCCTTCAGCTTCTGCGAAGGCATCAGAGGCTTCCAGCGCTTTTTTGACTTTTGCGTTATCACCTGAGGTTTTCAAAAACACGCCCCGGATTGATTTGATATCGGCCTTGTGGCGCCCGAACACTTTTTCCATAGCATCCGAAATCTCGCCCACTGTCGCCTTGGCGCGGGCTGCATTCACCGTCAGTTCCAGCAGATTGCCGTTGCCCGCCGCTGCATCGGTCAGTGCGGCGAGGGCGTTCTCCACCGCCTGCGGTTCGCGTTCGGCGCGCAGCTGATCAAGCTTGGCCAACTGTTCGGCGCGCACCTTTGAGTTATCCACTTTCAGGACCGGAATGTCCTCAGGCTCGTCCGGGCGGAACTTGTTCACACCCACAATGGTTTGAAGTCCTGAATCAATCCTGGCCTGGGTCCGGGCGGCCGCTTCCTCAATGCGCAACCGGGGCAAGCCGTCCTCGATCGCTCTGGTCATGCCGCCTAGCTGATCGATCTCTTCGATATGGCCCAGCGCCCGGGCGGCCAGATCATGGGTCAGTCGCTCCACGTAATAGCTGCCGCCCCAAGGGTCGATAGCATCACACAGATGGGCTTCTGAGTCCAATACGAGCTGGGTGTTCCGGGCGATCCGGGCGGAGAAATCGGTGGGCAGGGCCAGCGCTTCATCAAGTGAATTGGTGTGCAGGGACTGGGTGTGTCCATCCACTGCCGCCATGGCTTCAATCGCGGTGCGTCCTACATTGTTGAATACGTCCTGGGCGGTCAATGACCAGCCCGAGGTTTGGCAATGGGTTCTGAGGGTGATGGATTTAGCGCTCGCAGGATTGAACCGGGCCTGGACCAGCCCGGCCCAGATCAGCCGCGCCGCGCGCAGCTTGGCCACTTCCATGAAATAGTTCATGGAAATACCCCAGAAAAAGCTCAAACGCGGGGCGAATCTATCCACATCCAGCCCTGCTTCGACACCGGCTTTGATGTAATCAAGGCCATCGGCGATGGTGTAGCCGAGTTCAAGGTCTGCCGGAGCGCCCGCCTCTTGCATGTGATAACCGGAGATTGAGATGGAGTTGAAGCGCGGCATTTCGCTGGCGGTATAGGTAAAGATGTCGGAAATAATCCGCATGGAGGGTCTGGGCGGATAGATATAGGTGTTGCGCACCATGAACTCTTTCAGGATATCGTTCTGGATCGTTCCTGAAAGCTGGTCGTGACGGACCCCCTGTTCTTCGGCGGCGACGATATAAAGCGCCAGCACTGGCAGCACGGCGCCGTTCATGGTCATGGATACGCTCATCCGGTCGAGCGGGATGCCGTCAAAGAGCTGGCGCATGTCCATAATGGAGTCGATGGCCACCCCGGCCATGCCCACATCCCCGATCACGCGGGGATTGTCGCTGTCATAGCCCCGATGAGTGGCCAGATCGAACGCCACCGACAAGCCCTTCTGACCTGCCTTGAGGTTGCGGCGATAAAAAGCGTTGGATTCCGCAGCCGTGGAGAAGCCTGCATATTGGCGGATTGTCCAGGGCCGTTGCACGTACATGGTGGGGTAGGGGCCCCGATGATAGGGAGCTATGCCGGGGCGGCCGTCGATAAAGTCCAGTCCGGCGATATCGTCAGCGGTGTAGGCGGGACGAATGCTCAACTCTTCCGTTGCGGTGAAGAGCTCACGCGGCGGGCTGGGGCTTGGCCGGGATTTGGGAGGGTCCAAGGCGATTTTGGTGAAATCAGGATGACGGCGACTCATGGCCTGATCCCCAGCACGGCATGGGCGCGCGCGCCATCTTCAAGACTGTCGCTGCGCGGGTGGATACAATGATCGATGCCGGGAAGGTCGCAAGACCTGCCCGCCAGCCAGACCTCCATCGCACCGGCCCGGCGCAGCCTCGCGGCCAGCTCTCTGGCCCTGTCCAAACAGGCGTTATCGGCGCCGCAGATGACGGCGAGTCGGGCGCCGGTTTCGCAGAACGCGTCCACGCAGTCGCCCAGATCGGCATATTCACCGGCGATTCCGGTTTCAACGCCGCAAACCGCCAACCGGTTGGATGCAAAACTGGCGCGAGCATTGAACTCCGCCAGAGAGCCCAGCGTCGCCAGGAAGGCGTATGGGGCGTGGTCGTGAGCCTTGGCATACACATCCGCCTTGTCCCGCAGGGCCTCAAAAGGTTCGGCAAGCCGCATGTAACGCACAGGCCCCCATTCGGGCTCAGGGCAGGGCAGGGCGCGAATAACCGCACCGGAACGGATCGCCTCGATGGTGTCGGAGAAGGACCGAGGTTTGATTTCGGGCGCTGACAAAGGCGGCGGGGTGTAGTCGCGCACACCGCCTTGCACGTTGCGCTCGCCAAGATCGGGAAATTGCGTGACCCCGATCAGACTTTCGCGCCCGGTGGTGTATTGCGCCAGACGCCGGTCACGGGCTTTGGCGATTTCGGTTTGCAGCCAACCTTTCCTGATTGTTTCAAGGAGTCCGCCATGTCTTTCGATCTGTTGAAACAGCGCCCAACCCGTGTTGGCCAGGCGATGCCCCAGAGTTTCATGCAGATACCCCCCACCGGCCGGATCGGCGGTTTGCCCCAGATGGCTTTCTTCCATCAGCATGATCTGAAGATTGCGGCCCATCCGGCGTGCGAACGGCGTCGCGGCGCCCACAGGCGTGTTGAACGGGCGCACGGTCAAAGCGTCCGCACCGCCCGCAGCGGCGGCGAGCCCTGCGCATGCATTGCGGATCAGATTGGTCCAGGCATCCCGTGCAGTCAGCATGCGATGGCTGGTCACCGCACAAATCTGCATACCGGCGGCTTCGGGTGAGCAACTGAAAACCTCGGTCACCCGCGCCCAGACCCGTCGCGCTGCGCGCAGCTTGGCGATGGTCAGATGGATATCGG
>RKRX01000101.1 GCA_007571185.1 Oceanicaulis sp. | reverse complement strand
GATCACCCACCGTATCCCCGGTCACCGCCGCCTTGTGGGCTTCGGAGCCTTTTCCACCATGATGGCCGTCTTCAATGTATTTCTTGGCGTTGTCCCACGCGCCGCCACCGGCGGTCATGGAAATCGCCACGAAAAGGCCCGTGACAATCACACCCAGCAGCATCGCACCCACGGCCGCGAGAGCATCATCCTTGCCCGCCACAAGGAAAATCACCCCAAACAAGACGACGGGGCTCAGCACCGGCAGCAGGGAAGGAATGATCATCTCCCTGATCGCCGCCCCGGTGAGCAGATCCACAGCCCGGCCATAATCGGGTTTGACCTCGCCCTTGAGAATACCGGGGTTCTCCCTGAACTGTCGTCGCACCTCCTCGACAACCGCTTGCGCCGCGCGCCCCACGGCGGTCATGGACAGACCACCGAACAGGAAAGGCAGAAGCCCCCCGAAGAATAGCCCGACCACCACATAGGGGTTGGAAAGCTCGAAGTTCACATTGATCCCGGCAAAGAAGGGATAGGTCTCTGGGTTAGAGGCGAAATAGTCCAAATCTGCGGTATAGGCGGCGAACAGCACCAGAGCCCCCAACCCAGCTGAACCGATGGCATAACCCTTTGTCACGGCTTTGGTGGTGTTGCCGACAGCGTCAAGCGTGTCGGTGGTGTCACGCACCGAACCCTCCAAATCCGCCATTTCGGCTATACCGCCTGCATTATCCGTCACGGGCCCAAACGCATCAAGGGCCACCACCATGCCCGCCAGCGCCAGCATAGTGGTGACAGCGATCGCAATTCCAAACAGACCCGCCAGAGTGAAAGTGGCGATAATCGCCGCGATGATCACGATGGCAGGCAAAGCGGTGGCTTCCATGGAAACCGCCAATCCCTGGATCACATTGGTGCCGTGACCGGATTCAGAGGCGCGAGCCACCGAATTCACAGGCCTGTAGTTCACCCCGGTATAGTACTCGGTAATCCAGACGATGAGACCGGTCACCACAAGCCCGATCAGCCCACATAGAAACAGATTCATACCCGACGCCTCAAAGTCGGATGTGCCATATGCCGTACCGTCAAACCCTATGGTGAAATGAGTTGCGGCGGCGAGTCCGCCAACCGACAACACCGCAGAGGCGATAAAACCCTTGTAGAGCGCACCCATCACATTGGTGGAACCCTGCCCAAGTTTGACGAAGAACGCGCCTATGATCGAGGCGATGATGCAAACCGCGCCTATAGCCAGCGGATAAACCATCATGGCGTCTACAGTCACGTCTCCAGTCGCATCCCGAAAATAGATGGACGCCAGCACCATGGTGGCCACAACGGTCACCGCATAGGTTTCAAACAGATCCGCGGCCATGCCGGCGCAATCACCTACATTATCTCCGACATTGTCGGCGATGGTGGCGGCATTGCGGGGATCATCCTCGGGGATGCCCGCCTCCACCTTGCCCACCATGTCACCGCCTACATCCGCACCCTTGGTGAAGATGCCGCCGCCCAACCGGGCGAAAATCGAGATGAGCGATGCGCCGAATCCCAAAGCCACAAGACCGTCAATAATGATTCTCTGATTCTCGGAGCCGGAGAAACCCTGCCCGCCCGTCAGCGCCATGTAGTAGACCGTGACAGAGAGCAGCGCCAAACCCGCCACCAGCATGCCCGTCACCGCCCCCGCACGAAACGCCATGGATAAACCCGCCTGAAGAGATCCTTTGGCGGCTTCAGTAGTGCGAACATTGGCCCGCACGGACACGAGCATGCCGATAAACCCCGCCGCCCCGGACAGCGCCGCACCAATGAGGAAGCCTGCGGCGACAATCGGCCCGAGCAACAAACCCACAAGAACCAGAATCACCACCCCAACAGCGGCGATCGTGGTGTATTGCCGTCTGAGATAGGCATTGGCGCCTTCCTGGATTGCCGCAGCAATCTCACGCATCCGCTCATTGCCGGCGCTAGCGTCTAGAATCGCCCTGACCTGCAAGCCGCCATAGGCAACCGCCAACACGCCGCTGGCCACCGCCAGCCATAACCAAAGAACGTCCGTCTGCATGTATGCCTCCTCAGGCATGGTTTGAATTGTTTTCAAAATTCGGGCGCGTCTTATGCGAGGTACGTCCAGATCCTCAACCGCCTAAGCCGGTTTTAAGACAACACTCCAAGAGATTGCAATAGGGTTGAAAATACTGCACCGCAGCTATGAACATCATTTATCATCGGGCACACTCCGGGGCGCTGTTTCCGCGAAACGGTAATGCGGGAAGCGGTCGCGCCCGTACAGGGACAACACATCGTTGCTCTGGCCGGACGGCCCTTATCAGGCCCTTCAGGTTTCAGAAATGGGTGAACCCCCATTGGTCGGGCTTAAGTTTCCGCCCGTTCAGCATCACTTGCATGCCCTGTGCGGGTTCCTCAAGATGCCCGATAACGGTTACCGGCACGCCTCGATTCCCACATGCCTGGGTGAAGGCAGGCAAGGCGTCTTCGGGAATGGCCAGCACCAATTCATAATCGTCGCCCCCGGTGGTCAGAGACCGAATCGCGGTTTCAGGGTCATTCTGCTCTGACATCCATGCCCGGGTCGCTTCAGATAGAGGAACCTGTTCGAGTTCAACCCTTGCGCCACACTCTGATTCTGTCGCCAGATGCCTCAGATCCGCCAGAAGCCCGTCCGAAATATCAATGGCGGCGTGAGCCTGTTTACGAACGGCTTCAGCAAGGGTGTGGCGAGGGTCTGGCAGCGTGAATCGTCGAATGAAATGCTCGACATCATATCCCGGGCGGGCGTCGAGTTGACCCAGCCTGGCCTGTAATCCCAGCCAGGCATCCCCGATGGTTCCAGTCACAGCCAGCAAATCGCCTGGCGCCCCGCCTGAGCGGCGCACCCCTTCACCCGCAGGAACAAGGCCAAGCGCTGTGATCGCGATCGACCAGCACCCCGGCGACACCGTGGTATCGCCGCCAATCAGATGAACGCCATATCGCGCCTGATCCTCCGCCAGGCCATCGGCAAAACCTTCAATTCTTTCGTCGCGACCGACTTCAGGCCAAATCACAGAACTCATATAATAACGCGGAGTCGCGCCCATGGCCGCAAGATCGGAGAGATTAACGCGCAAAGCTTTCCGCGCGACCAGCGCAGGATTTTCTCCTTCGGGGAAATGCCGGCCTTCAATGAGAGTGTCGGCGGTCATGGCCAGTTCATGGTCAGGCGGGAGGACGAGAAAGGCTCCATCGTTACGCAAACGATCCGCGCCCAACACCCCTGCGCTAAGAGGGGCAAGCCGCCGTCGGATATAATCGAACTCGTCAACCTCGCTCATGACCCGTCAGGTCTCACGAACTTGCTTAGCCAGGACGTCGAGTGAGGCGTTGACGAAACCTGGCTCGCTATTTTCGAAGAATGCGTGTGCCACATTCACATATTCGTTGATAACGACCGGTGCGGGGATATCGGGACGATTGATCAGTTCATAGCCGCCCGCTCGCAAGATGGCGCGCACGACGGCATCCAGGCGCGACAGTTTCCAGTCTTTCCTGAGCACGACGGCAATCCGGGAGTCCACATCATCTTGAGCCGAAGCGATCCCTGTAACGAGATCCTCGAAGAACACTTCGTTCGCCTCAATATAATCACCGGGTTCATCATCGCGGCCAAAACGGTAAGTGCGGAACTCCTCAACCACCGTTTTTGCGTCAGAACTGGACACTTCCATCTGGTAGAGCGCCTGAACAGCGCTCAACCGGGCCATGCGGCGTAGTCGGGCGCTGATTTCAGAAGAAGTCTCTCCGGCGTCAGTCATTAAACAGCCCCGAAACGACGCTTCAAAGCCAGCATGGCCAGCGCCGCACTGGTCGCAGCGCCGCCCTTGTTCCTTCCGTTCACATGAGCGCGAACACGGGCCTGCCTGATATTGTCCACAGTCAGAATACCATTGCCGACCGGAATCCCCTTGTACGCCAGGTTCATGAGGCCGCGTACGGACTCACCGCACACATAATCGTAATGACTGGTTTCACCACGGATGACACAGCCCAGAGCCACATAGGCGTCATAGGGCGTTTTCCCGGCTTCAGCCAAAGCAATCGCGCCCGGAATCTCCAGCGCGCCAGGCACTTCCACCACTTCAGCGATCACGGCCGCAGCTTTACAGACCTGCCTGGCGCCTTCAACCAGCTGCTCGGTGATATCCTCATAAAACGGAGCGGCAACCATGAGAACACGGGCGTCAGCGGCCACCGGCGCCTCCCTCAATCAAAGTCTGCTCGACGATTTCCAGCCCATAACCATCCAGTCCTACAATGGTTTGTGGCGATGTAGACAGCAGATTCATTTTTTGAATGCCAAGGTCCAGCAGGATCTGTGCGCCCAGACCGTATTCCCTCAAGCGCCGTTCTTCTCGCGTGTGCACCGGTTCGGTCGGCGCTGCGCCGAATCGTTCCGTGATCGCAGTCTGATTGCTTTCACGGATAAACACCATGACGGCGGGACCATTGTGGCGAATGAGACTTTCAATACCCCTGTCCGCCAAACCCGAACGTTCGCCAAGCACGCCGAGCACATGCAAGGC
>RKRX01000125.1 GCA_007571185.1 Oceanicaulis sp. | reverse complement strand
GTCCTGAGCTTCTGCTGGAGACCCGCGGCAATATTGATGGAGGGCTTATGTCTGCATCGCCTCCCCTTGCCTCTCAAGGCGCCGGCCGGTCTGCCCCTGCCTATTCCAGCTCGTCACGTCGATCTGGCCCGTGACCGCGGCGGTGATCAGGGCGGAGCGAAACTCCCCCAGAAGATCAATGGAGCGCTGTGTTTTCTCAATGATCTTGTCAATGCGGGTCGTCTCACGGTCGAGGGAATCTGCGATGGTTTTCTGGGTGTCAAGGTCTGGCAGAGGAATACGCTCAGCTCTGAGCTTGTCGCGCCCAAGTTCGACAAAGGTTGTTCCTTGCCCTGCTGCTTCAAGTTGCGGTTTGCGGGTTATGAGGGACCAGTATGCAAAGTCCGTGTGAACCCATTTCGGTCTCGGTACTAAACCACGGCAACCTTGATTGAAGCACATCGGTTGTGAAGTGATGGCCATGTGTCCAATGGGGGCCCGGATCGAAAGAATGATTGTCCCCTTTGGAACCATTTGCGTGCCACAGCTGGCATAACCTTCAGCCGTGATGCTGCGTTCACCGAGTTCAATGAAACGAGAACCAAGTTTTCCGAGATCAGCAGGACCAACCCAAGGAACATCCCCACCCCAGTAGGCGGGTTGACCAGAAGCAGGCGTTGCACCACTAAAAATATCGAATGCTGCACCAATTGGGACTTCGGGAAAAGTCACCCTACCTCCACCCTCAACGGTCTTCCCAGTGACAGCGGCGGTGATCAGGGCCGAGCGCTTCTCTCCCAGAAGCTCCACCAACCGCTTCTTCTTTTCGATCAACTGGTCGATGCGGGCGGTCTCACGGTCGAGGAAATCTGCAATGGCTTTCTGGGTGTCAAGATCGGGGGCAGGCAGTCTGGCCGATTTTATTGAGGCAAGTGTGAGGCCGAACCGGGTTACGCCATTTGCCTCGATAGAAAACGCCTCCTGAGTCTTCTTGACTTGTAGCGCCCAGAATAGAAAATCCCCGCGCATTATAGCTGGTCGTACCCGCAACAACGCCAAATGGTACCCGCATACGAGATCAGGTGTGGTTTCCGAAACGTATGCCGGAACGGCAATATCTGTCCGATCTTCCGAGTCCTTTGTAATAATTACATCGCCCGCCCGAAGGCCAAATCGAGCGATTTCGGCGGGTGTGGCGGTAGCCTGCATGAAGACCAATTCGTTCGTAATTTGGTCGTTCTTGTAGACATCGACATAGTTGCAAAGTCGCACAGGAACTTCATCTGGTGAACTGAGCTTATCGACGTTACTATTCGTCACGGTAGCAAGATATCGGAGTGGCACCATTCTCACTCCACCTTCAGCACCCGTCCCGGTGACAACAGCAGCGGTTGCACCAGCATTGCCTGACATTTTCAAACCCTCCACACCGTTCCAACTCACCAATCAGCAGAAAACCCCACGCAGACCAGACCTGCAGGCGGGCCGCTGTCCATCGGCGCCGTCCTAGCGTGAGCGCCCCACTTTATGGAGAACCAAATAGGCTGATAACACGGATCCGCACCGCGCGGCGAGCAGCATGGCCGAATATTAGGGCGGAGCCGTCACCGCGTGAAACCGGAAGGCCGGAAAACAAGGAACCCGCCGGGGTGCGCAGCGCGAAACCAAGGCTTCGCCCGAGGCGTGGCGGGTCTTGTTGGCCCGACGCCTAAATCACGTCTCCCACGATTGTCAACTGTTTTCTGCACCCTGGCTCGGAATACAAACGCGACAGCGCCCGCAATCATGCTGTACGCCAGATGGAATGCTTGTCCAGACCATCAATGACTCAGGCCGGAAAATCCACATTCACACGCTTGCGGGCTCGTCGTTCAAGCGCCGCGCCTAGGACCGGTCGATTGCATCGCTCACGTCCTCACCGGTGTTGAACGTCTTGTCAAATTCAGACGCCTTCAAAACCAAGCTCCACGACATCCGAAAATGTCTCGCTAGCCAGGCCAAAATCCCTAAACTTTGGGAAATCGGGATAAATTGAAGGGTGGCAAGGCAGCCTCCGTCTTGCTGTTGACTTTGTCAGGATCATCCTCTCCCCTGTTCTCGCGCTGGCGTCTCCTGTTTTCGTGCCCGACCTCGATCTGAGGCAGCCAGATTTCCGGGTTTTGCCTGGAATCCGGCAATGCTGGGCTTGCAGGAGAGCGGCTAGAC
The DNA here is from genome assembly GCA_007571185.1 of Oceanicaulis sp. Taxonomy (GTDB): domain Bacteria; phylum Pseudomonadota; class Alphaproteobacteria; order Caulobacterales; family Maricaulaceae; genus Oceanicaulis. The sequence goes on along the minus strand of RKRX01000125.1, from coordinate 2,405 downwards.
CGGTGCCAGGCACGAAAGCAGGTAAGGCGGAACAGTCCTGTCGACTTTGCCTCGGAGTACTGACATATAGTCCTTTCATCGGCCTTGTCCGGCGGGAAGCTCTGATTGTGATTCTGAGTTCAGCGAGTTAGAGGGGACCGCGTAAGTGTCGCGCCGGCCGTCGTGAAAAAGCTGGATTGCTGCACCCGGCGATCGATTACACCGCGCAAATACGCGGTTTGGTTGAATCTGTGGCCGGAAACTCAGAATGATTATCAACGGAGTATGGTACCATACTCCGTTTTGTATTTTTCCAGCACGGTACATGTCTCTTTTGCCACGAGAGGCGGAAATCTTCACACCCGGCGATGGAAACGCTCAGAACGATCATTTCCAAGCCCAAATACGGGAAAGATAAGGTGACCGAGCCGCTAAGCTCTTAGGCCGCAGAGACCCAAAGGTGAAATGAATGACAGGCAAGCCCAAGAAGAACCGCGTTGCTCATGCGAAAAACGCGAAAAGCGAAGAAGGCGCAACAAAGGGGAATTATCCCGCAAAGTGCCATTGTGAATAAAATCAAGGGGTTATGACAGCATCAACAGCACAAGCAGATCACCGTGCCATATACCCCAGTTTGCCGTTCCGCCTACGCAGTCCCGAAAGTGTAAATTGATTGCTTTTCAATCGATTGCACGGACCACAGAGCAGAATTCTGTTTGATACGTGGTTTAGTCCACCATCTGAACGCGGAGTGTTATGGTCTAGTTCCAGATAACGTGGATCGTCGAAAGTCCGATCACAACCCTGGCATTTCGATCCATGTTGGTCCAGCAGGTATTCATACATCTTGGCGCGGGTCCACTTGGGACCGTCAGGTTCCTTCACACGCTCTTTCACCCGTAGGAAAGGCGCCACACGGTCACCGTCATCAGTGCGAACGGGGGGATTGGCAGTGAAATAAACCTCTTCGTCGAACAGGTCCGTACGATCCATGCCAGTTCCTATCAATTTTTCCTGTACCAACCGATCAAGAACTATATCCTTGGCGTTTTCCCATATGTCTATCCCAACCCACTGACGCTTCAGCTTCTCAGCCGCGATCAGCGTCGTAGCACACCCTGCAAACGGATCACAAACAATATCACCTTCATTGCTCGACGCTTTGATCATGCGTTCATAGAGCGGTATGGGCTTCTGCGTCGGGTAACTAACCGCTTCAGGCTGGTTTCCCCGCAAGGCAGGGATGTCCCAATAATCACGCATTCCCGTTAAAGTATAGGCACCCTTTTCATCCTCAAAAATATCAACATTGGAAAACCCATATTTATGTGAAAGATACGATTTTTCCTTTTGTGGATTGAACGTATATTCGCTTCCTTTACTGTAAAACAGTATGGTGTCATGTTTGCGGGCGAACCATCGTTTGCTGGTTCCCCCTGTCTTATAAAGCCATAACACTTCATTTCGGAAGTTCTTTTGCCCGAACACAGCGTCCATGATGGTTTTCAAATAATGGCTGGCTGTATGATCACAATGAAGATAGATGCTGCCCGTAGGCTTCAGGACACGACGCATTTCCAGCAAGCGGACGGACATGAAGCACAAAAACGCACCCATATCATCTCCGTAGACGCGCCGACTTGCTTCAATTACATACATCAGCCGCGGATGGTCATCGGTTATCTGGTCAACCCATTCCTCGTGAACATCCTTTTCCCATGACCAGCGGTCCTGGAATTTCGCCCCCGACGCAAGGCTACCAGGCGTGGCGTGAAAATCCCTGCCCTTGTTGAACGGCGGATCCGTGGCGATAAGATCTACGGATTCCGAATTCATGGCACGAAGAAACTTCAGGTTATCTCCATGAAACAATGTCCGGTTCCTCCAGTTCAAACCGCTTGCAGAATGGTCGACTGCGTGCTTGACATTGTTTATACTACCTGAATTGGGAGATTTTGTCATCCGACTTTCCTGATTTTTCAATACGATTTACACTTTATAACAAATGAAAACCGAAACATCAACTACAGAAAATTGCCCCTAACCCATTGATTTTATTCATAATGGCACTTTGCGGGATAATTCCCCAACAAAGCGGGTAATCCCTCATTACCATGACCGGTTTGTCCGCGCGCTGTTGTCGGACCCCGAGCAGGCCTCGGCGCTGTTGCACGATCACCTGCCTTCTGCGATTGCAGATCGGCTGGCCGATAGCCTCCCTGAAGTGTGCAAGGACAGCTATATTGATGAGGCTCTGCGTCTGAGCCAGAGCGATCAGTTGTTCAAGGTGCAGCTGCGTTCAGGCCAGCCTGGCTTTGTCTATGCCCTGGTTGAACACAAGAGCTATCCAGACCCCGGCTTGCCGCTGCAACTTGCAGGCTATCAGCTCAGGATATGGCAAGATTACGCCCAAGGCAAAGCTGAGC
>RKRX01000184.1 GCA_007571185.1 Oceanicaulis sp. | reverse complement strand
AGCCAGACGATCAAAACGCTCAGGATTGGCGAAACAACTCCACATTCTTGACGACCTAGCCGGGCGCAGACCGGAAGGCAAGCCGATCAGCGATGGGGAACACGGACATGCTATTGCAGATGAGCTCTAAGGGCCGCCGCAGCACCGGGCGGCGCCAGGACGAGCGCAGCCAGCGAACCCGCCGCCGTCAGCATCAGATTGGGCCATTCCAGCCCGGAACCTTCCATCGCCGAACGGCCAGCCCCGGCTGCAAACACCAATAGCGGCGCCTGAAGCGGTGCGGCGATCAGGGCGATCAACAGGCCTGCACGCTTGAGCCCGGCGGCTAACGCTCCAGCGAAAGCAGCGACAAACACCAACCCGGGAACAGCCAGCATCAACCCCAGCGCCAGCATCAGCGCGGCTTGCAGGGGCAGACCATAGGCCAACCCACCAAGGCAAGCTAACACAGGCATGGTCCAGAACACCGCGACAATAAAGGCCAACGTCTTCATAAAAACCGCGGCAATCAGCCCGACCGGAGACAGGGCGTAAAGCTCCAGCACGCCATCGTCCATATCTTCCCCGAAGATTCGCTCCGCCGACTGCAAGGTGGACAGCAGCGCCGCAAAACTGATCACCCCGGGACCGGCCGCCGTGAGCGTATCCATATCCGATCCGATAGCTAAAGGCGCGAGGGCGAGCGCGGCCAGGTTGAAAGCGGCGGGACCGGCCGGTCCCCCGCCGCCAGCAAAAGCCAGCCGCACCTCCCGGGTGAAGATCACGCCCATCGCCCTCATCCCACGCCCTTCACCGGTTGGGCGGGATGAGCTCTGGCTGACGTGCTCGCATGCAAATCCCGCACACGCGCGCCCTCCCAGTCCAGGTCCACATGGGTGGAGGCGATCACAATCCCGCCTGCAGCGCAGTGTGATTTCACCAACTCGGCCAAACGGTTTCGGGACCGGGCGTCAAGCGATGCAGCCGGTTCATCTAGCAACCAGATCGGACGATTGGACAGGGCCATGCCTGCCAGAGCGGTCCGGCGACGCTGACCTGCGGACAGGATTCCAGCGGTCCGGCGCGCCAGGTGGGCCAGCGCCTGTTGTTTCATGACCGCACCCAGACGCGATGTATCCCCGCCCTGAAGCCGCGTTTGGAAAACAAGGGTCTGTTCTACGGTTTCAGACCGTTTGAGGGCATCAGCATGACCAAGAAAGGCGGGCGGGCGGGGAACAAGGTCCAATTCGCCCGCCTCCGGCCGCACCAAGCCAGCCAGAGCTCGTAGTAGAGTGGTCTTGCCCGATCCGTTCGGTCCTCGTAAGATCAGCGCTTCGCCCGCCGCCGCCGACAGGCAAACCCCCGATAGCAGGCGGTGACCGCCGCGCTCTAGGCACAGGTTCGTCACGTTCACTCTGGCAGGGAAAAGGTCAGACGCAGCCATGGCGGCAAGGCTTACCTTGCCTCGCCGGGCGGATGCAAATGCGAAGCTGTGCAGTCCATACGCACCCCTGTGCATGCGCGTCGCATTGTAGAGCGCCCCGGACGGGGTTACATAATCGGCGATTCTTTCCGTCATGCCGCCGCGCATGCACCGCCATCCGGTTTCACCCTCCCCCTTATCTCGTGGCGAGACCGGCCCAGAACGAGGACTCCCTCTGCTCATGGTTTCATTGGACAGTTTCAATTGCCGCCGCAACATGACCGTCGCCGGCCAAACCTACGCCTATTTCAACCTGACCGAGGCGGAAAGGAACGGGTTGGCGGGCGTATCCAGGCTGCCCTGTACGCTGAAGATTCTGCTGGAAAACCTGCTACGCTTTGAAGACGGTCGCACCGTCACCCGCGAGGATATCAAGGCGCTAGCGGCCTGGGCTGAGACCGGTAAGTCCACCCGTGAGATCGCCTATCGTCCTGCCCGGGTGTTGATGCAGGATTTCACCGGCGTGCCCGCCGTGGTGGATCTTGCGGCCATGCGTGACGCCATCGCCAAGCTGGGCGGCGATCCCGGATCGGTAAATCCGCTTGTACCGGTGGATCTGGTGATAGATCACTCAGTCATGGTGGATTATTTCGGCGGTAAAGACAGTTTTTCTAAGAATGTGGAACGTGAATATGAGCGTAACGGCGAACGTTACAAATTCCTCAAATGGGGCGCCCGTGCGTTCGACAATTTTCGCGTGGCGCCGCCAGGCGCCGGTATCTGCCACCAGGTTAATCTCGAGTACCTGGCCCGAACGGTCTGGACCAAGGATCAGGACGGCATCGCCTGGGCCTATCCTGACACCTTGGTGGGCACCGATTCGCACACCACCATGATCAATGGCCTGGCAGTGCTAGGCTGGGGTGTGGGCGGCATCGAGGCGGAAGCGGCCATGCTTGGTCAACCGATCTCCATGCTGATCCCCGAAGTCATCGGTTTCAAGTTGACCGGAAAACTGCCCGAAGGCGCCACCGCCACTGATCTGGTGCTAACCGTTGTGGAGAGGCTGCGCAGGAAAGGCGTGGTGGGCAAGTTTGTGGAATTTTTCGGCAAGGGGCTCGACACCCTGTCCCTTGAAGACACAGCGACCATTGCCAATATGAGCCCTGAATACGGCGCGACCTGTGGATTTTTCCCGGTGGATCACGGGACGCTGGACTATCTGCGCGACACCGGTCGTGATGAAAGTCACGTCCAGCTCGTGGAAGCCTATTGCAAGGCTCAGGGACTGTTCCGTCCCACCCGCACCGCAGATCCGATCTACACCGACACGCTAGAGCTGGACATGAGCACGGTGACGCCATCGCTGGCCGGCCCCAAACGCCCGCAGGATCGCGTGCCGATCAACACCGCCCCGGACGCCTTCACACTGGCGCTTAAAGATGAGTTCAGCAAAGCTGATGAAACCGAACGACGTGTTCGGGTGAAGGACGAGGATTACTCTATCGGTCATGGTGATGTGGTCATCGCTGCAATCACCTCCTGCACCAACACCTCAAACCCGTCAGTGATGCTGGCCGCAGGTCTGGTGGCGCGCAATGCCCTGAAAAAGGGCCTGAAAGTGAAACCGTGGGTGAAGACTTCATTAGCGCCGGGATCCCGGGTAGTCACCGACTATCTGGAAAAGGCGCACTTACAGGATGCTCTCGATACGCTGGGCTTCAACCTGGTGGGTTATGGCTGCACAACCTGCATCGGCAATTCTGGACCACTTCCGGAGAAAATATCCAGAGCCATCGAGGATGGCGATTTGATCGCCGCCTCAGTGCTGTCAGGCAACCGTAATTTTGAAGGTCGGGTCAGCCCCGATGTACGCGCCAACTATCTCGCCAGCCCACCGCTCGTCGTGGCCTACGCCATTGCCGGAACCATGAATATCAATCTGACCAGGGATCCAATCGGATATGATGACAATCAAAACCCGGTCTTGCTCAGGGATATCTGGCCCAGCCCCACAGATATCGCCGAAGCCGTGCGCGGCTCAGTGACTGCGGATATGTTCACTCGGCGCTATGGTGATGTTTTCAAAGGCGACGATGCCTGGCGTGCGATCGAAACCTCCGGCGGGCTGACCTATGACTGGCCGGACAGCACCTATGTCACCAATCCGCCCTTTTTTGAAGGCATGTCCACTACGCCAACCCCGCTGACCGATATTTCCGGCGCACGCATCCTGGGCCTATTCGCCGATTCTATCACCACCGATCACATCTCGCCGGCTGGCGCGATCAAGGTCGACAGCCCGGCGGGGTTGTATCTTCAGGGCAAGGGCGTTGCGCCACGGGACTTCAACTCCTACGGCGCGCGCCGCGGCAATCATGACATCATGATGCGCGGAACCTTCGCCAATATCCGTATCAAAAATCAGATGACGCCAGGTGTTGAAGGCGGAGTGACCAGGGTGCAGCCCTCCGGGGAAGAAATGTCCATCTTTGACGCCGCCATGCAATACGCCGAAGACAATATCCCACTGGTGGTTTTCGGCGGCAAGGAATACGGAACCGGTTCATCGCGGGATTGGGCGGCCAAGGGCTCCCGGCTCCTGGGTCTGAAGGCGGTGATCTGTGAAAGTTTTGAACGCATTCACCGCTCCAACCTGATCGGGATGGGTGTGCTGCCGCTACAGTTTCTAAACGGTGAAAGCTGGAGGGGGCTGGGCATCACTGGCAAAGAAACTATCGCCCTTAAAGGCATTGAAGACGTCACCCCGCGCAGCAGAATCACACTGGAGATCACCTTCGAGGACAGCTCGGTTAAAACCACCGAACTTCTGGTCCGGATCGATACCGATAACGAACTCGATTATGTTCGCAACGGCGGCATCCTGCACCATGTGCTGCGCCAGCGTACCTCAGTGTAGGCAATCTTTCAGCACACAATGCCCTCTCCTCGGCGGATCATATGCAAATGAGAAATAGTATCAAATACAGTTGCACTTACAAACTTCCAGATACATTGACGTCAACCCGATGCAGACTATTGTGTGGATCAGGCTCTAGCTTCGGAGCCGTTGAGCTTTTGCAGTAAGACCCGTTTATGACCAGACAACCCGCTAACCCTCGACCGCTTTCCCCGCACCTGCAAATCTGGCGCTGGCATCCGACCATGGCGTCATCGATCCTGCACCGCGCGTCC
>RKRX01000153.1 GCA_007571185.1 Oceanicaulis sp. | reverse complement strand
CCGGTCTGTGCTGTCAGAATATGGCTGGCGCGCAGACACTCCGCCACGCAGCCTGACGCAACTCGGTCTGGCGGCTTATGAGCGGGAGCGTCGCATCGCCGAGATTATCGGGCTGTGTGCAATGGCTCTGGCGGGAGTGTTTCTCAGCGTCATTCTGGCGCTGGCTATGGACACGCTGGAAGCCCAGCGCAAAGCTCTGGCTGTGAGGCGGGCTCTGGGCGCTCGGCCCGTAGCGCTGGCGCGCCGCGCCATGCGCCCCGCCATATGGGCGGCGCTTGGCGGCGGAGGGGGCGCGGTCATGCTCAGCATTATTCTGGAACCGTTCTGGAGAAACTGGTCGGGTCTGGCGGTATGGCGATGGGATATGACGGTTCAGTCCGGGCTGGCGGCGCTGGCCATCAGCTTTACACCCATGATCGCCGTATTCGTCATCGGCGTAATCCTGATCGGCGCCATAAGCCCGGCCCGGCTTATCCGCGACTGAAACCGGTTTTTCATGCAAGCTTTCAGTCAACCAACAAGCTCTTTTGGAAAGAGAATCATAGGGCTTTCTACGGAACTTGCTACATCACAGTCTTAGGATAAATACATCGAGGAGTGGAATATGGCTGACTTTTGCCCGTCATGCCACGAGCAAGGTTACTCATGAAATTTACGCATAATATATATTATGAGAAATGATATCGATTGCACAGGATTTCATGACGGATCAGAATGGAGAATGGCGCCGTTGCTTTCGTTCACGATCACGCTCATCCGGTCATAAGCCGCACGTACGCCTTGCGGTAAACGCGCATTCAGCGCGGCGTAATCAAGGTCAATGTGCAAATTGGTCAACACGCCCAGTTCAGGCCTGATGTCATTAAGCCAGTCCAAGGCTTGATCCACGTGGGCATGACTAGGATGCGGCGCATCACGCAGCGCATCCACAATCCAGACGCTGATCCCGGCGAGCGCCTGTCGCGCCGTGCTGTCCAGACCATCCACATCCGGTGTATAAGCCAATGGTCCGATGCGCACGCCGCTGCACGGCTCAGAGCCGTGGCGGACATCGAACAGGGACAATCGCAGCGCGCCGCCGGGTCCCGGAATTGCGACCGGGGCGCCGGCATCAACCGTGATGGGTTGCATCAGGGGTGGATATTTTGAGCCGTCCGGGGTCTCAAAAATATAACCAAACCTGGAGTGCAACCTGTCATGGGTTTCCTGGCTCATCACGCAATCGAGAAGCGCGCGGCGCCGATAAACAAATGCTCGAACATCATCAATGCCATGGGCCTGGTCGGCATGGGTGTGTGTGAAGGCCACGCCATCTAGGTGCGAAACCCGACTGTCGAGCATTTGCTGACGGAGATCGGGAGATGTGTCGATCAACACCCGCGTGGCCACGCCCGTCTCAAGAACCTTAAGCGATGGTGCGCGTTCAACCAGCAAGCTACAGCGTTTTCTGACATTTTTCGGATTCTGGGGATCACAGACACCCCAGTCGCCATCCACGCGCGGCACGCCGCCCGAAGAGCCGCAGCCCAGAATACAGGCGCGTAGGACTGGACCTGATCCGCTCACGAGCGCGCAATCCGATCAAACAGGCGCAGAGCGGCCTGGGTGGTGCGCATAGCGCCCTCTTCCACAGACCAGTTCTTCACCTTACACAAACTATCCAGAACATGGGGTAAAAATCTGGGTTCATTGCGTTTTCCGCGATGGGGAACAGGCGTCAGGTAAGGACAATCCGTTTCTACAATAACTCGATCATCGGGAACCTGATCGCGAAAGACCGTGCGCACATTCTGGGCTTTTTTGAAGGTGATAATACCTGAAGCAGAAAAATACGCCCCCAGTTTCGCCGCTCGTTCAGCCAGCGCCGCACCGCCAGTATAGCAATGCAGGAGCAGGCGAAAAACCCCCTTCTCCATTTCCTCTTCCAGCAGATCAGCCATCTGCGTATCGGCTTTCCGGCAATGCAGGATCAAAGGCAAATCGGTGCGACGCGCGGCCTCGATATGCGCGCGCAGGGAAAGATACTGGTCTTCAGCCGGGCTGTAATTATAGTGAAAATCCAACCCGGTTTCGCCAATAGCGACAACCCTGGGATGGCAGGCGATGTCCAGTAATTCTTCAACTGTGATGTCAGGGCGGTCCTTGGCGTGATGCGGGTGTGCGCCAATGGTGCAGTATACGTCGTCATGACGTTCAGCAATGGCGGCGACCGCTTCAAAATCATGCAATCGACAGCAAATAGCGATCATCGGCGATACGCCCGCCGCGCGTGCGGCGTCGAGAACTACATCCAGGTCTTCGGCGTAATCCTCACCATGCACATTCATGTGAGTGTCTATCAGCATGACACGCTCAGGGCTGGTCTGCCGCCGCGTCCTGAAGCAGGCGGAAGGCGGCGTGTACGGTTTGCCTCGGATCCAGATAAAGGGTCTCGCTCTCCCTTGCCAGCTTGACTATATAATTGGCGGCATCCGCCCAACTCGCCCCCGTCGCTGCACCAGCTTCGCCGAGCGCCTCGATGCGCGCCCGGGATTGGGCGTATCCAATCAGAAAATCAAGCGTGATGGCGCGAACCTGCCCACCATCCTTGCGAGCAGCAGCGCCAGCCAACCGCATCACGGCGCTTCTGTCAAAGCGAGGTAATTTTTCCAAAGCGGAATCAATCGTCGCCTTAAGCGTCGGCGCATCGGTTTCTGCAAACACCAGGGCCCGGCCCGGCGCGCCATGGGCCAGCGCAGCGGCGTGTTTGGCGTCTGTAGCGTTCAGCTTGTGACGAGAGACGAGCCAGCTTGCGGTGGCCTCCACCGGGGGCGGTCTCAGGATCAGACGACGGCAGCGTGAACCAATCGTGGGCGGAAGACGGCCTGGCGCATTGACAATCAGAATCAAGAGACCACGTTCAGGTGGTTCTTCAAGTGTTTTCAACAAAGCATTGGTTGAATTGGTATTCAACTCATCCGCACTATCCACGATACAGACACGCCATCCTTTGCCGCTGGCGCTTTTGGCAAAGAAGGCAGGCGCACGGCGCACCTCTTCCACGGGGATTTCCGACTTGAACTTGCCAGCTCTGTCATCATAGGGACGACGGATCAGCAAAAAGTCAGGATGAGCGAGCGCTTCAAGATGGCGACAGACGGGATCTCCGGGCAAGCTCGCCAGCGCCCCCGAGGAATCGGGCGCCGCGCCCAGAAGCCGCCGGGCCAGGCGCCACGCGAGGCTTGCTTTGCCCACGCCTTTTGGACCTATGATCATCCAAGCATGATGCATACGCCCGCTGGTCAGCGCATGTTCGGCCTCCCCGAGGGCGGCATCCTGACCGAACAGCTCGTAGACACGCCGGGGATGGGGCAACGCCCCTTCCCGGTCGGCTTCGGGACGATCATCTTCGCTCACACTATCACTCCCAGACGGGCGCGGACCCCGGCTAACGCTGCATCAGCGACCTGTTTGGGCGGTTGTGCGCCATCAAGAAGAATGCAGCGATCAGGATTTACACGAGCAATTTCCACAAAGGCCCGGCGCAACGTGTTATGGAAGGGAATGGCCTGACGCCCAAATCGGGTATGCCCCCCGCCACGCGCGCGTGCGCGTTCCAGCCCTATCGCCGGATCCATATCCACCATGAAAGTCAGATCCGGCGTGAACCCGTTCAGAGTCACCGTATCAATGGCGGCGATCCGGTCGGCGTCCAGCCCGCCCGCCGCACCCTGATAGGCGCGGGTGGAATCGGAAAACCGGTCACAGATCACCCAATGTCCCGCCGACAGCGCCGGTTTGATCAACCGCTCGACATGATCGGTGCGGGCGGCATACAGCAACAGGGTTTCAGCCAATGGTGACCAGCGCCCGGTTTCGCCTTCAACCAGAAGCGTGCGCAACGCCTCGGCATTTGGCGTGCCGCCCGGCTCTCGGGTGACGATCACTTCAAGACCTGTTGACCGCAAACGTGCGGCCAGCAACTCGGCCAGGGTGGTCTTGCCTGCCCCCTCTCCGCCTTCCAGGGTAATAAAGCGGCCCGGAGTCATGGATTAGCTGCCCCGAATTATGCGGGCAAGCGCGACGCCAACGCGACCGAACACGCCTTTTCGGCGCACGCTGGCGCCCGCTTCCACCGGGATGGTTATTTCCCGACCGTCAGGCAAGCGCACTTCCAATCGACCCACCGCATCGCCTTGGTTGACCGGAGCGGGCAGCGGACTCTCATAGACCAGCTCCACGATGATATTGTCGCGGTCACGACGGTGAAGGCCAAAGGCGACCTCACCGACGGCGCGCAGCTCCACCTCGGGCTCAACCCCCATATAGACCTCCGCCCAGCCCAGTTCCTGGCCGGACTCAACCAGGTCGATCATGACAAATTCGGTGAAAGCGGCGCGCATCAGACGCTCGGCCTCACCGGCCCGGTTCCGGCTTGAATCCATACCGTTGAGAACCACAATTCGGCGTACGCCGTCGCGTTCCGCCGAGGCCGTCAATCCGTAACCCGCCTCCCTCGTGTAACCGGTTTTCAGCCCGTCTGCACCGCCAAACATTCCCAGTAGAGGATTGCGGTTATACTGGCGAATGCCGTTATGGGTGAACTCTCCTTCGGCATAGATTCTGTAA
>RKRX01000063.1 GCA_007571185.1 Oceanicaulis sp. | reverse complement strand
CTTCAAACCCGTCCACCTCATCTTCAAGAATAATATTGATCACCCCGGACACAGCGTCAGAACCATAGATCGAGGACGCACCCCCGGTAAGAACGTCGACCCGGCTGATCAGGTTCTGCGGCAACACGTTCCAATCAAACGAGTTGCGTCCGAAAAAGGACGACGCGGTGGCCGCGCGACGACGGTTATCGACCACAGTCAGAGAGCGATACGCTCCAAGTCCGCGCAGATTGGCGCGGCGCACGCCGGAATCCCCGAAGCTGAACTGATTGTCGTCAATGCTCTCAGAGCCGGTCAATGCTGGGATTTCTTCAAGCAAATCCAGAACATTGATCGCCCCTCGCGCCTCAAATTCTTCCGAATCCACAGTGATAGTCGGGCTGATATTGGTCACCGCAGCCCGGCGAATGCGCGAACCTGTAACGACGATCCTGTCTTGCGCAATCACATTGTCTTCACCTTCGGACTCATCGGCATCCTGATCGGTCTGTTCAACCTCGTCGTCAGCGGCGGCGACGTCGCGCGCATCGGTAGTGTCCTGTGCATCTGATCCGGCGGCCTGATACCCTTGGGAGCCGGGGGTTATGACAGCGCCCAGCAACAACGCTGCCGGCAGAAGCGCGGTGGTCAACAACAGATTGTGCTTCAATCTTTGTGAGATCGACATGATTTCTCCCCATTTTTGTATCCGCAACCTTCTGTTGAGCTTGAGATTGCTTATGTTCGATCACACTGAACACCTGCTTGACCTTCGTCTTGTCTTTACTACGGGAATTGACTTGCATTTTTGCACATTTTGTGACTGTCTGGGCGTCGCTGCGCCACTGTCGTGGGCTCCAGACGCAGACAGGGCACCGCCCGGGCGGGCAACTTGAGCACCCCGGAAGCGGGAAGACGGACATGTCAGTCAACCGATATAGGCGGTCTTGAATCTGGCATGGAACTCACAGGCGTAACGGCTCCGCTCGTGCGGCCCATAGCTTGAGCCCTTCGCACCGCCGAACAGCGCGTGGTCATCGACACTCGCCGTGAGCGGGTTGACCATCACCATGCCAGCCTGGCTGCAACGCCTGGACAGGCGCGCGACATGAAGCGACCGCGCGCAGATTCCAACAGGCCGAACAAGCCGTCATCGGCGACCGCGATCGCCTCATCAGGATCAGACACCCTGATGACCGACATGATCGGTCCACACCTTGGTTTATTGAAATCGTTCGGGTAGGAAAGCATCCGCGGGAAACACTGGCGCGCGTCCGGTGATATAATCGGTTACCAGTTGACCGGTGGCCGGCGCGGTCATCACGCCGATCATCTGATGGCCTGTGGCCAGTATGGCGTTGGCCAATCCCGGTACAGGACCGATCAGGGGCAGGCTGTCGGGCGTCATGGGCCGCCAACCCATCCAGCGCGCGCCATCACGTCTGGAAAGCGGACGGGCGAGCATACGATTGGCGCTCTGGCGCAATTGTCGGAATCGGTGATCGGGCAGGCTGGCGTCGTAGCCAGCGAACTCCATCATTGAACCGATTCGCAGACTGTCGGCAAAGGGTGAAATGGCTACGCCATGCTCAGGCAGAACCCAAGGGTGACGGACCTCGCAGCCTTCATCCTTTAAGGTGATGGAATATCCCTTGCCCGGAGCCACCGGAACATTCAGCGCCAAATGCCGTGTCAGGGCGCCCGACAGGGCGCCCATCGCGAACACCACCGCATCAGGCTCAAACACCCTGTCCCTGCACCGCAGCCGACTGATGGCGCCGCTCTGAATGGTCAGCTCATCAAAGGGGCAATGTTCGATGAAGACGACGCCATCTGATTCCAGCCTGTCGCGCCAGACCCTGATCAGGCGTTCAGGCGACAGACAGCCATCCTGGCGATACAAATAACCGCCCGCCAAACCCTCGCGCAAGCGCGGCTCCATCCGGGTGAGAATCGGCGGGGACACAGCCTCCGCCGACACATTCACATGACGGGTCAGCTGCATATCTTCCTCGGCGAAACGCGCCAACCCGGCCCTGGTCTCAAAAAGATAGAGCACCCCGCCATCACTCCAGTTCAAATCCGCCGCCAGCCCTGCCGCCAGAGCGCGGTATTGCGCCGCCGAATTGTCAAGAAGCGGTTTGAGCGCCCGCGCCGCGCGCCAGACCGAAGCCTGCCTGCAATAGGTCAGAAAGGACCAGAACCAGCGCGCCAACCCCGGATCGAACCGGGGCTTGATGCGGAAGGGCGCCCGGGGGTTGAAAAGTGAAGCCAGCCCTTTGCGAACCGTCGCCCAGGAATTGAGCGGCAGGACATGACTGGGCAGGATGTGACCGCAATTGCCGCTGGAGCAGGCGCCGCCCGCTTGACCTCTATCGATCACCGTCACGCTCTGCCCCGCCCGGTTCAGATGGTGGGCGCAAGCCAGCCCGATAACACCGCCGCCAACAACCAGAACCTGGGGGGCGTTCGGGGTCATCTCAGCCAATCCCGTTCAGAAAAGGATCGCTGTCGCGTAAGATCAGGCGGGTATCGGCGAACACATGCGCATCGCCCGTGATAAAGGGCACGATTCGGCCCGGGGTTGCAGCAGGCTCGAACCAACCCTTGAAACGACTGCCCACCAGGCTTTCCTGGATCCAAATCTGACCTGCATCCAGCGCGCCATCAGCAGCCAGACACGCCAGTTTGGCGCTCGTCCCCGTCCCGCAGGGCGACCGATCATAGGCCTCGCCAGGACACATCACATAGTTCTTGCTGTCCACGCCCCCGGTTCCAGGCTGGAAGAACTCAATATGGTCAATTTCCTCACCCTCGCCGCTCACGCCATCCCGAATCAACCCGTTGCGAATTTGGACAGCCGCCCGTAACAGCATGTCCTGATGGCCGAGATCAATCCGGCAGGGGCGGTCATAGGCCAGAAAGAACCAGTTGCCGCCCCAGGCCACATCTCCGATGACCACGCCGAAATCTTCGGTCTGGACCCGCAAGCCTTTATGCAGGCGATAGCTCTCCACATTGCGTACGCACACCTCGGTAGCGCTCAACAGTTCCGCTTCCACCACACCGACCGGGGTTTCGATGCGATGCCGACCTGGTTGAATGCGCGACAGATAGTGCAACGTCACCATCAATCCCATCAAGCCGTGCCCGCACATGCCCAGATAACCAGCCTTGTTGAAGAAAATCACACCGGCCGAGCAGGTCGGATCAGCCGGCGCGCACAACAGCGCGCCAACCGTGGAGTCTGGGCATTTGGGCTCCAGAACCAGTTGCCGGCGCACAGGGTCGAAATCAGAGGCGAACCGGGCGCGACGCTCGCTCAACGGGCCCGGACCCAGATCGGGTCCACCCTCCAACACCACACGGGTCGGCTCCCCGCCTGTATGTGAATCGATGACTCTCATCGGTCGGTCACTCCCGGCCAAGACTCCCACCAGCTGCGAAACCGGGTCCAACTCTGGGTGAGAAACGCGTCCTGAGAGGCGGTCAATGCATCGGAGCCACAAAGATGATGGGCGTATTCGGCATGGCCTTCCAGCACCATCAATTTCTTATAGTACAACACCAGATCAGGACCTTCATCGAATGTGGCCAACACCTGTAGCGCATCGTCGAGCTCCCTGGCCAGATGACAGCTTTCGGCGTCACCGACAGCGGCGCGTTCACACAACTCCACCAGGCGCAGGATTTCTCTGGGCAATGCATTGCCCACGCCGGTGATCGCGCCTCGGGCGCCACAATTGATATAACCGTGGAAGACCTGTGTATCCACGCCCACCATCAACGTGAGATCATCATGGCCTGAAGTGATGTGCTCGGCGGCGTAGCTGAGCGACTGCGCGCCGCCAAACTCCTTGAATCCCGCCAGTTGCGGATGAACACGCCGCAGAGCGTTGAACAGATCGGCGCGAGTCTCAAAACCGTAATAGGGACTGTTGTAAACCACCGCCGGAAGGTCAGGCGCAGCACCCAGAACAGCGGAGAAGTGACGCTCCTGCGCGGCGGGCGATGATCCCCGGGACAGAACGCGCGGGATGACCATCAACCCCACGGCTCCGACCTTCTGGGCGTGGCGGGCGTGCTCTACGGCCAGCGCGCTGTTCTGGGCGCCTGTGCCCACCACAACCGGAACACCTGCCGCGCACAGCGCCTCCACCCCGGACATGCGTTGAGCGTCGGTCAGCAGCGGCCAATCCCCCATGGAACCGCAATAGACAACCGCTTTCATTCCAGCGTCGACAAGTTCACGTCCCTTACGGGCCAGCGCATCAAAATCGGGCGCACCGCCAACATCGCACGGAGTCATCAGCGCTGGCATACAACCGGTGAACACGGTGGAAGTCTTTGCAATAGACATAGGCCATTTCCTTTCTCTACCCTATCAGACTTATCAGAACTTAGAATTTTTCGCCCCCAAGTCTTGTCTCATTGTGGAAAGAGTACTTTAATTTTGGCATAATCGCGATCGGGGTCTGAACGCATGTCCACCGAATCCACCTTTGATTTTGAGGTTTTCCGCCCGTTCGCCACGCTGTTCGACGGCGAAGAAAACACCGTATTCTTCGTCAAGGATATTCAGGGCCGTTACGTGTTTTCCAACCGGGCGCTTCTGCGGCGTGGTCACAGCAGGAACGCCAAGGCCGTACGCGGCAAGACCCCATCGGAAATCCTCGGAACGCTTCTGGGCGAAGGCTATGAACGGCAGGATCAGATGGTGATCAACCAACAGCGCCCGATCCGGGACCTGCTTGAACTGCACGTTTATCCCGACCTGACAGTCAACTGGTGCATCACCAACAAACATCCGATCTATGATCACAATCGCAAGGTGGCGGGACTTGTGGGCACGTCGCGCGATCTCAAACCAGCGGATATGGAGATGGCTGAGTTTTCACGGCTTTCACCAGTGCTGAAATATATCACCGATCATGTTGAGAACCTGCCCACTGTCGTCCAGCTGGCCCAACAGGTCCGCCTGAGCCCCTATCAGCTCGATCGGCTGATCAGGAAAGTGTTCGGGATGACCGCAGGGCAGTGGTTGCTCAAACAACGCCTGGACCGGGCTCGGCGCCTGCTGACTGACACGCGCACCGCAATCGCCGAAATAGCGCTGTCCACAGGCTATTCCGACCAAAGCACCTTTACCCGCCAGTTCCGCAAAACCACCGGCCTGACCCCTATTCAGTTCCGCACTCTCGCCACCCGGCAAGGTTGACCATAAAAACGCAAAACCCGGTCAATGTCGGCGTTCCTTCTGCGCGCATGCTCTCGAACGCGTTCACCTCGCCTTGTATTTCAACGTCCCATGCGACCAGGTGAGCGCAGTCCAAACATGTTGATTCCCGCCGTGTTCAGATCACATTTGACATCTTGAATGTGTTATATAATCCCAGAATATGTGTTTTTTATGGGAATTATCCCGCAATAACAGACTGGCGCCCTGTCGCACATCGTCTGGGAATGACCTCAGCCGATATCGCTGTGTATGCCAGCGCGTTTTCATCGGTATAGGGTTTACGCGAAGCGCGGATGGCTCGGATTCAGCGGGCGAAAAAGCGCAGATTTCCCTAAACCAAGGACGGGCACGCGAAAGGGGTTGAATACGCTGGTCCGGCAGGCGAACGAGGACGTGCTGGCCGGGGTGCAGTGGGTGTCGACGCTGGACGATCGGACGATGCCGATTTGTCAGAATCGTGATGGGATGACCTATGAGCTGAACGGGGGGCCGCGACCGCCGGCGCATCCTAATTGTCGATCGACGGCTATTCCGATCACTCGCAGCTGGGAAGAGTTGGGACAGGACGGGGATGAGATACCTGAAGGCACGCGGGCGTCGATGGATGGGCAGGTTCCGCGATCTGTCAGTTTCTATGAGTGGTTGAAAAAGCAACCCGAATCGGTTCAGCGGGAGGCGCTGGGACCGCGGCGATTCGCGTTGTGAAAACGGACGGGGGGTGACCCGGGCGCGTTCCGGTTGCAGGACTCTGAAGCGCTGGGGTTGAGCGATGTGGTCTCGCGGCTCAACCGCACGGTTGATGAGATGGATGTCCCGGGCCAGTTCAGCGCGGCGGAGTTGCTCACTGTGCTCAGCAGGGATGCGGCCGCGGCAAAGGCGTATCAGTCGGTGTTTGGTCAGGTGATGCCTCGGGATGTGACACGTCGGCTTGGTGGCGGGGAGGAGGGGTTTCGGGACGCGGAGATTGAGTCGAGGATTCTTTCTGATGGGCGGTTGAGGATGATTCTTGGTAAGTCTTTGGCGAAAAAGCTGAAAAATCAAAGTTATTTCATGGCTCGAACTTTTGATATGGAGGCTCGGATTGTTGAGCATACATTGTTGAAATTTCATACTAAATTACAGGGGCAGAGCACCTCGAAACGACTGATGGGCGCACAGATGCGGTTGTACCAGGATTGGGGAATCAAACGGATTGATGTCACGGCGGGTAAAGATGTTGGTGGTTATACTTGGGCGCGATACGGGTTTGAGCCGGTTCATCGCCAAGATTTTAGAAGGCAGGTTCTTCAGCGGTTTGAGGGCATGCGTTCGATAAACAGGTGAGATTTGGATGGCCCGGAGTATCAGCGGTTGCTCGAGGCTTTGGATAAAGACAACCCGGCGTATTTTGTGGCGGCTTTGCGTGATAATGTTGAGTGGAACTGGTTAACAATGACGTTCGGCAAAGTGTTGCTGCTGAAACAGCTTTGGCGGGGACGGTTGTTGTTGAGTGACGATGTCGTCATGTGAATCGCTTCTGGAACTATGTGAGGAAGGGTCAGAATGGTTGGCCAGGGAGAGATGACTCCGTTGGAGTGGTTGGATTATCTCGACCAGGGTAGCGAGGTGGATAAATCGCTCTCAACCGCTGCCGAAGATTTGCTGATCGATATTGAGTGAGAACAGTATGCTTGGGGATGTTGTGCGGGCAGTGCAGTAATACGAAGATTACATACGTCTTGCGGACTTGGTTGACACACACCATGCGGATGTTGTTGTATCCCGGATATGCTTGGAACAACCCGATCGGGTTTACTCTCACCGGACGGCCAAGCGTGACGGTGAGGGGGTGATCGATAAGACCGGATCAAATGTCGCCGAAGATTTGTTGCGCGATATGGAAGAACTTGACCGAACGAATCTGGAAATTCGCCGCCGCCAGTGGCTGCGCGAAAAGCCTCAATTGCTCAAGGAAGGCTGGACGCGGGAGCAGGTCGAGGCGACGTACGGAGTGTGACAATGACCGGGGCTGAGTGTCTACGCTTCCCCGACACGGTCACCGACATTGTGTTGCCGCACCGGGCGCGGGAGAAACCTGTCAGGTTGACGTTTCTCAGTGATTCGGTTCTCGAATCAACCCTGTGGGCTATGAGCTGTTTGCGAGCAACACTTGGGAAGGTCATACGCTCAAACAGGCGACCCTTGCTCGGACACCCGATGAGCCCGGCCCGCATCCGCAAGGAACTGAACGCCCTACAGCTCTCGATCCTGCACCATAAAGCAACCGGCGACAGATACGCCATGCCCGGCCCTGCCACGGTTGATGACAGGCGCATTCTGACCCGCGTGGGCCTGACCTGGAATGAGGCGAGGCGCCCTTCAAGATGTCCCCAGAACGCACCCGCAAGACTGGCCGACACAAAGGCTGATCTACCTCCCCCTCGAAAACTCGAAATGATCGCGATCGTAAACAGGCGATGTAGTGCCTTTTTGCGACCCTGAACCAATGTTATCAATCACTTATGATGAAAAATGCCTGAAGTCAGGAGGTCATTCTGATCCCGGCGCCAAGCCCGTGTTCTTGAAAAGTTGCTGAAGCTCACCCGTTTCGAACATTTCCTTGATGATATCCGAACCGCCGACAAACTCGCCTTTCACATAGAGCTGTGGGATAGTGGGCCAGTCGGAATAAATCTTGATGCCTTCACGCACAGCGTGATTTTCGAGTACGTTCACAGCAGCATACTCAACGCCCACATGATCAAGCACGCGAGCGGCCACTGATGAGAATCCGCATTGAGGGAAGGCGGGGACACCCTTCATGAATAGCACGACATCGTTTTCGGTGAGGGCCTGTCTTATAGTTTCTCGGGTAGCAGCGTCGGACATGAGCAGAAACCTTTCTGTGTGTTGGCTCATGAGCTGGCAAGGGAACGGGTGAAGGCGCAACCCGCAGCTAATCGGGCGTGCGAGTTTCGATCGCCAGGGCGTGCAACTCGCCGCCCATTCGACCCTCTAAAGCGGCATAGACCAGTTGATGTTGTTTGACGCGGCTCATACCAGCGAAGGTCTCAGAAACGACGACCGCTTTGTAATGATCTCCATCGCCTGCCAGATCGGTGATTTCCACCTGCGCGTCGGGTACGCCGTCCTTTATTAGGCTGACAATGTCGTCAGATTTCATGGGCATGGTGTTTCTCTCGATCGGTGCTAGCGTGTTCCGTCTTATCATCAAACCGGAATTATCAGGAACTGCTACGGTTGCTCAGGTCTCCACAGCTCCGGCTCTTCCGCTTTTAATCTTCTTCTGTTTCGTCATGAAACACCTCACTCATCCCTTAAGGTCGTGTCGTAAAACGATGTCTCAAAAACTCTAAGACGCGGGAGAATCATCGCTGCCGCCTCTGCACCTAGGTTATGCCCGTCGTATGCACAATCGACCATATCGCGCTTCAATTCGCGCGCTATCGCCGAACTATTGCGCCCTCACCGCCACGCAATAGCTCTGTTTGAACTCCCGTTTGCCTTGAGCGCCTGAATCTGACGCTGTTCCTCGCAGGTCAGGTGGTGACAGCCTGTGGGCATCGTCAACTCCTTTTGTGTGTGGGAAGGGGGAGAGCACAGAGTTATGCTTAAAGCTTGGTGATATCCATGATCAGGCGGCAGTTTGAAGTTGCTTTATCCCGCCCTTGAAATCAACCCCTTGTATGACCTCTTGCAGACGGCCCTGGTGTGTTTCCAGTGTTCCACCGGGAAGTTGAAAAGGTTAGCAACTCGTCGCGATCTTTCACCAGCTGGGGCATCGCACCCAACACGTTTGACGTCTTGTGTACCGAGCAGCGTTGCTCGCGCGTGTCAGGGTAGACATCGCGCGGCGCCGTCCAGAACCCCGGCGCCAGTGGCCAATGCCGGCGGCTCGCGAAGGCCCCAGCTCTTGAGCCCCTCGAGCAGGTCGCGCCAGCTGTCGGCGTTCTCCCGAAACCCGTCCTCAATCGCTAGCACATCCTTCTCGCCGCATTCATCAACACCGATAACCATCAGCATACAACGCAACCCTCTTCAATGGGGCATCCGAAAACAGGAAAAGGTTTATTTGCAACGTCCAGTTGTCTGACCTGTCAGGCTGAAACAGACCCTAACTCCTGTAACAGCAAACCTGTCGAGTTGGCGGGAGAATCCTCGCCCGCCCGCATTAGCGCCGGGGTCAGCAGCGTCAGCAGCGGCGACCACTTGCCCCCGGATTGTCGAACCCGGCCATCATAAAGGATACGGTCTTCATACCCGCTGATCCACAACGCTTGGGGATGGCGCCGGGCGACCACGAGATCGCTCTGGCGATCCGCATATGGAGTCCGGTGCAGGCGGAACACCACCAGACCTTCGGCCAGCGCCTGGCTCAGCTCGTCATCAGCGCCTCGAAAACGATTATCGCCCTCAATCACCGAGATCAGCTCCATTTTGCCTGCTTCGGTGGACAGGGCGAAACGTGAGCGCTCGATCCCCGACAAACCGCGCTGACTGTCCGCATGCACCTTCCAAGCGGTCTCCACCGGAACAGCGAAAGCGTGGAAACCCTCGATTTCCCGGCACTGAAAGTAATAATGATTGTTCACGCCCATGCGCTTGAGCTCCTGCTGCATCAGGCGCAGGGCGTCGGCGTCATCATTGACGCCCTGAATGATCGGAGTCTGGTTCTCCAGCGTGACAAAGGGGCGGGCGCACAGATGGGCGGCAGCGATCTCTACCAACGGGTTGCGCAACAGATGGCCATGTTTATCGCGTACGTACTCACCGGCATCGTTCAGGCGCAGAAATTCATCGGGATGGGTGAAGTGCACCATGAAAGCCACCAGCACATGCGGGTGCAGCTCGTGAAACAGGTCAAGCATGTTGAGAAAATTGTCGTCAAACCGCTGGGGATAAAACGCCATTTCTTTTGTACCGATGCGGATTACTTCCACCCCCGCTTCGGCCAAGCCATTAAGATAATCGAACAGATTGCGGTTGGACAGCACCATCGGATCACCACCCGATAACAGCACTTCACGCACCTCGGGCCTGTCGGTGATGTCGCCTGCAGCGACATTGGCGTTGTGGGTCCGGATATAGTCCGCCACTTCATGGATTGAGGCCGTATCTTTTTCTGTCTTTCCGGTCAGAAAGTCCGAGCGATAACAGTACCGACACCAGCTCGAACAGGTGCGCACCACATAGACAAGACACAGCTCGTACTTGTGCAGCAGGCCGGGAATCGGACTGTAGCGCAGCTGGTTGGAAGGGTCTTTTTCACCCGAAAGATCCTCCATCTCTTCAGGACGCGCCTTGATCAGATTGCGCACCGCTTTGGATGTTCTGGCCAGATTGAGATAATAATCCGTGGCGCGTGGGGGCAGGCGATCAGACACACCCGCAGCTTCCAGTGAGTCCAGTTCGGCCTGTGAATAGATCTCGGCGCCACCTTCATCGACATATTTGCGATACCGGGCGATGTCGTGAACCACGTAGCGATTGAACCGGGTCTCACTGATCCGGGCATACAAATTGTCTTTGTGCCGGCGCAGCTGCGCCTTATTTTTCGGGCGTGATCCGGCAATATGTAAAGTTTTTGCCGTTTGCGACATGAGCAATCCTGATCGTCGGTGTCTCGGCGGCGGCGCATGCACCGGTGATGTGCACTCCGAAAGAAAACGCAGAGAAGCATTTTCGACGCGCTGATGATGGCCCCCAAAGCGCGGATAGCCGCCAACGCGAAAACAAGGACCGTCCCCGGCAATCAGCGACCGGGCGACATTCTAGACCTTTTCCTCCGAAAGGTGAACCTTGTATCTGACGTATGAAACAGGCTCATGCACTCCAGCCTCGCGATCCACCGCACGCCTCCAGCACCATCGCCCGGATCAGAACCCGAGAGATCAAGCTGTGCGTAGCCGGTGACTAACCCCGCAGGTTCGCTCTCGCCGGACTGATGGACAGAGCCGATTGACGCCTACCATTTCAATTTTTGGGCTGGTCTTACCTTGAACCCTCCGCGGTATGCCACGCCGAAACACCCCTCGACAAAACAAATCGGTGGATCACTCAGGACAGTCCCCTCAGCCATGCATGCCCCGTTCACAATGCAAGAGGAAGAGACCCTTCTACTGGCAGGCAAGACACTCATCATAATCCCTGAGCGCAGCGCCACTCAGGGATTTGAGTATTCCGCTTTCCCCCCCCGAACCAGCATAGGCGGCGCGCTGAACTGATTTGGAACGACAGTAGTACAGCGATTTTACCCCCTTCTCCCAGGCGCTCCAGTGCAGCATGTGCAGATCCCATTTATTCACATCGCCGGGCAGAAAAATATTCAGAGATTGAGCTTGACAGACATACGGGGTGCGATCGGCGGCGTGGTCTATTACCCAGCGCTGATCCAGTTCGAAAGCGGTCTTGAAGACTTTCTTCTCCGGCTCGTCGAGGAAACCGAGGTGCTGGACTGAACCTTCATGCTCCAGGATCGAGTCCCAAACCGACGGTGTGTTTTTACCCTTCTCCTCAAGCAACTGCTCCAGATACGGGTTCTTGACGGTGAAGGAGCCCGACAGGGTTTTATGAGTGTACACATTGGCAGGGATCGGTTCGATGCCCGCCGAAACGCCGCCGCAGATGATAGAGATCGACGCGGTCGGTGCAATCGCCAATTTATGAGAAAAGCGCGCCTTGACACCACTGTCTTCAGCATCGGGACAAGCACCGCGTTCCTCCGCCAGCTTGACCGAAGCTTTGTCCGCACCCTGGCGGATGTGCCGGAACAGTTTCTTGTTCCATGAGCGGGCTGTAGCGGACTCAAACGGTACTTTCATTCTCTGCAGGAAAGAGTGAAACCCCATCAGGCCCAACCCCACCGAACGCTCGCGCGCAGCAGAATATTTAGCGCGCTTCATTTCATCAGGCGCGCGATCAATAAAGTCCTGAAGGATATTGTCCAGGAAACGGAAGATGTCTTCTAGGAAGAGCTCATCATCCTCCCACTCCATGAACTTCTCAGCGTTCAGAGAGGACAGACAACACACCGCCGTGCGGTCATTGCCCAGATGGTCCACACCGGTGGGCAGCATGATTTCCGAGCAGAGATTGGACTGGCGTACTTTCAGGTCCAGCTTGCGCTGGTGCTCTGGCAGGGCGTTGTTCACCGTATCGGAGAAGATGATGTAAGGCTCGCCAGTCTGCAGGCGCAACTCCAGAATCTTCTGCCATAGCTTGCGGGCATTGACAGTTTTTACCACCTCGCCCGAACGTGGGGAGATTAGCTCGAACTCATCATCTCCGGCCACGGCTTTCATGAAAGCATCGGTGATGTTCAGCCCGTGGTGTAGGTTCAGGCTCTTGCGGTTGAAATCGCCCGACGGTTTGCGGATTTCGAGGAATTCCTCAATCTCGGGGTGATGAATGTCCAGATACACCGCCGCAGAACCGCGACGCAGGGATCCCTGGGAGATCGCCAAGGTTAGCGAATCCATCACTCGGATGAAGGGAATGATGCCCGAGGTTTGCCCGTTCTGACCGATTTTCTCGCCAATGGAACGCACTGAGCCCCAATAAGTGCCGATGCCGCCGCCATGGGACGCCAGCCAGACGTTTTCCGTCCAGGCATTCACAATGTCACTCAGCGAATCGTCCACGGAGTTCAAAAAGCAGGAAATCGGCAATCCTCGAGCCGCACCGCCATTGGACAGCACCGGGGTGGCTGGCATAAACCACAGATTGGACATGTAATCGTACAGACGCTGCGCATGCTCAAGATCATCGGCATAGGCCGTCGACACGCGTGCAAACATGTCTTGATAGGATTCACCAGGCAGCAAATAGCGATCAGTAAGAGTCTTCTTGCCAAATTTGGTTAGATACGCAGATCGCAAAGGATCAGTCCTGACCTCATCGACCAGATGAAGCCGCGCGGCCTTGGGCTTGCCACACGGGCTAGCAACCTTTCCCTGCTCGCGAGAATCCGATGCGTATGCCTGATCGTAAGAACTCATCTTGAAACTCACCCTAACTCGGCATCAACCGGGCCGCGAGGACGCGGAGGTTAATCCCACGCATCACGTGAGAAAAACCACAGATAGTATGCAGTTCTCTAGAAAACCGCAACATATAGTGCTCAGATGATTTGGCATCGTCAACGAGTCAAACCCATTTCAATCGGCCCAGCCCCAACGATAAATGTACTTTCCTGTGGATAGCCGGTCGGGAAACCGACGCCCTTTTCGGGTCGGATCAACCCAAATTCAAAAGTTCAGGATCACCGCCACCGGCCGCCACATTGATCGTCATCGTTCGCTCGGAGGCGAATCGGTAAATATAGTGCGGCCCCCCTGCCTTGGGGCCAGTACCGGACAGACCTTCCCCGCCAAACGGCTGAACGCCCACTACCGCTCCAGTGATGTTGCGATTCACGTAGCGATTGCCTGCCGGAACCAACTCACACACCTCACGCGCGAATCGATCCAACCGTGTGTGCACACCCAGGGTCAGCCCATAACCCTTGGCTGCCAATCGCCGCGCCACCTGGCCCAACTCGGCGCGCTTGTAACGCAACACATGGAGAACTGGTCCGAACTTTTCTTCGGATATCTGATCGAGGCTGGAAATCTCGACCAGAGCCGGAGCGAAGAATCGGCCCTGAGCGGCGAGTACTTCATCTAAAGGAGCGCGATGGAGCACCGTGGCTTCACTTGCCATCCGATCCACATGCTCGCACAGCATCTTGTGAGCTTGCGCATCAATGACCGGCCCAACATCCACCGCAGGATTGCACGGATCTCCCAGTTCCAGCACATCCATGGCCCCTTTCAACCCTGCGATCATGTGATCAGCAGTCTCTTCGGGGATCAGCAGCACCCGGAGCGCCGAGCAACGCTGACCGGCCGAGCCGAAAGCGGAGAGAATCGCATCATCAATAACCTGTTCATGCAGGGCCGAAGTGTCCACGAACATGGCGTTCAGACCGCCAGTCTCGGCGATCAACGGCACAATGGACCCTTCCCTGGCCGCCAGCGTCCGATTGATGACGCGCGCCACTGTGGTAGAGCCGGTGAACGCCACGCCATCCACATGCGCAAGGCGAGTCAAAGCCGCACCGATAGCGCCATCGCCCGGCAACAGATGCAGCACGTCCACAGGCAGGCCCACTTTCTGGTAAAGCTTTACCGCTTCAAAAGCGATGAGCGGGCTCTGTTCGGCCGGCTTGGCCAACACGGTGTTGCCCGCCGCCAACGCCGCCGCCAACTGGCCCGTGAAAATCGCCAGCGGAAAATTCCACGGGCTGATGCAAACAAACACACCGCGTCCGCTCAACGCCAAATGATTGGTTTCTCCCGCAGGACCGGGAAGGCGCACTGCATCACCAAACTTGGTTTCCGCCTCAACGGCATAATAGCGCAGAAAATCCACGGCCTCACGCACCTCGGCGATCCCATCGGACAGGGTTTTGCCGGTTTCACGCACCATAAGGGCCAGCAGACGGTCAACCTCTCTCTCAAGGGCGTCCGCCATCTTACGCAAGAGCGCAGCGCGCGCTGCGCCACCCAGGGCGTCCCACGCCGGTTGTGCCGCCCGCGCCGCCTCATAGGCCTGGCCGACATCCTGCGATGTGGCCTCACGCAGCCGGGAAACAACAAAGCTGTCTCTCACTGGACTGGACTGCAGAACGGCGCCGCCGCCACTCAGCGCTTCACCGGACACCAGAGGGCTGCAGTCATAGGGTGCGCAGGCATCGAAGGCATCCTGCGCCCGGGCCAGCCGCTCCTGCACAGCCTTCTGGGTAAGATCAATTCCCGCTGAGTTAGGGCGTTGAGGACCATAGAGCTTGGGTGGAATGGGGATGAAGGGATGGCGATCCAAGGTCTGCGCCGCATCAAAAGGGCTTTTCGCCACGTCTTCAGCTGGCACCCCCTTGTCCAGGAAAGCATGCACGAAAGAGGTGTTGGCTCCATTCTCCAGCAGGCGGCGCACCAGATAGGGCAACAGGTCTTCATGGCTGCCCACGGGCGCATAAACGCGCACCGGCCCCAGATCTTCATGAACTTCCGCAGCGGCGGCATAAAGCGGCTCACCCATGCCATGCAGACGTTGGAACTCATAACCCCGAGCGCCAAGCTCTCTCGCGATCTCGCGGACCGCACACAGCGTATGCGCATTATGTGTCGCGAACTGGGCGTAAATGGCGTCCGGGGCCGCGAGCATGACCCGGGCGCAGGCCAGATAGTTGAGATCGGTGGCCGGCTTGGTGGTCCAGACCGGGAAGTCCGCCTGACCGTTCATCTGCGCCAGCTTGATCTCGGTATCCCAATAGGCGCCTTTCACCAAGCGCACCTGGAAGCGCCGTCCACAATCACGCCCCAGCTCCACCAGCTTGTCCAGCACAAAACGGGCGCGCTTCTGATAGGCTTGGATGACAATGCCCAACCCACCCCAATCCGCAAGCCCGGGTTCACGCGCCAGGCGTTCAAATATCTTGAGCTGCATGACAAGCCGATCTGATTCCTCGGCATCAAGATTGAAGCCTATATCAGCCTTCCTGGCCGCGCGGGCCTGTTCCAGCACGCGCGGATAGAGCTGCTCCATCACCTGCGCTTCCTTGACCGCCAGGTAGCGCGGATGCAGTGCGGTCAGCTTGATACTCACCCCGTCCACAGACTCCACCGCACCACCCTGGCGCTTCATGGAGACCGAGGCGATGGCATCGAGATATTTCTGGTGATAGCGCAACGCATCCGCTTGAGTGCGCGCGCCTTCACCCAGCATGTCGAAACTGAAGAGGGGTTGCACACCGCCATGGGCTTTCCATCCCCGACCACGCTTGATCGCACTTTCAATGGTGCGACCCAGAACAAATTGCTCACCGAGAATGCGCATCGCGTGTTTTGTCGCACTGCGAATCACCGGCTCACCCAGACGACCTGCAAGCGACCTGAAATACTCCCCGGGATGGTTCTGCGCCACACTATCCACATT
>RKRX01000191.1 GCA_007571185.1 Oceanicaulis sp. | reverse complement strand
TCTTCAAAGCCGGGCTCCGCGTCATCTGGAGATGTCTCGCTGGCTACGCCAAAATCCCCAAACTCTGGGAGGTCTGGACCCATTGAAGGGTGGTAAGATGAAGGGGTCCGACATTTTGACAACGCCTCATGTTATGTAGTGTGATCGGCATGGGTGGGGCTTGCACAGCAAGCTGACCCAAAAGATAATGAAAGCTGAACGCGCCTGGCGGGAGACAGACCTATGACCAAGAAAACGCTTCTGCTTGTGGACGATGATGATGTTCTGCGGGAGGCCCTGGCGGAACAACTCGGATTTGAAAAAGACTTCCATGTGATCACCGCGGAGACCGCTGGGTCGGGCATGGAGTTGGCCAAGTCCGAACCGGTGGATATTGTCATCTTTGATGTGGGTCTGCCAGATATGGATGGCCGTAAAGCCTGCCGCCGTTTGCGCGAGGAGGGGGTGAAAATCCCGATTATCTTGCTGACAGCCCAGTCCGGTGATGCCGATCATGTACTGGGGTTGCGCTCGGGCGCAGACGATTTCCTCACCAAGCCAGTCAGTTTCGCGGTTCTGCTGGAGCACGTGAACGCGCAACTGCGCCGTCATCAGCAGAGCGAATATGCAGTGTTGCGGGTTGGCCCGTACCGATTCAAGCCCTCAGTGAAACTGCTTGTTGACGGTGAAGGCAAAAAGACGCGCTTGACTGAAAAAGAGACCCATATTCTCAAATACCTTTATCGAGCCGGCGGGCAGCCTGTGGCGCGCGAGGAACTGCTGGACCAAGTCTGGGGGTACCACCGCGAGGCCAACACCCACACATTGGAAACCCATGTCTATCGCCTACGTCAGAAGATCGAACCCAATCCGGGACAAGCGCACTTGCTTATCACTGAAAGCGGTGGCTATCGCCTGAAGATTTAAACAAAAGCCTCATATAGCCGTGTGCATTGCCACTGGTATTTTCATCTCCGATATTTTGCGAGGTTGACCGTCTTCGTGTCGAGCAATCCGCGGATGTAGAAGACGCTCCCGGGGTAAAGGTTTTTCTACCGCCTAATCTGCAAAGTCACCGGTGCGTGATCTGAAGGTTTTTCTCGATCACGCATTTCTTTCCAGATGGCGTAGGCGTTGCGACCGCTTTTGAGAACGGCGTCCTTCAGAGCGGAGCTGACCCAGATATGATCCAACCGGCGGCCCCGATTGGAGGCTTTCCAGTTCCGATTGCGATAGCTCCACCAGGTAAAGAGCGGCTCTGGCTCTGGAATCAGCGCGCGCGCCACGTCTGTGAACTCGCCCGCTTCTAACCAGGCATCCAAAGCCTGGACCTCCGCCGGGGTATGAGAAACCACTTTGAGCAGCTGTTTATGCGACCACACGTCGGCTTCGCGCGGAGCGATGTTGAAATCGCCCGCCAATATGATGGGGGTATGTTCTCTGGCGCGTCTGGTCGCATAGGTTTTCAGTCGGGCCAGGAATTCCAGTTTGTGTGCGAAGCGAGGATTCACTTCCGGATCCGGTTCATCACCTCCGGCAGGGATATAAATATTTTGAATTTCCATCCCACCGATCAGAACACGCTGGAAACGGGCCTCGGCGCGCGGACAAAGCCTGTCTTGATCGAGCACCTGCACGGGCAGGCGTGAAACGATGGCCACACCATGAAGACCTTTCTGGCCCACAATGTGCATATGCGGATAACCCAGAGCCTCGAAATCAGTCCTGGGAAACTGGTCCGGCAGGCACTTGATTTCTTGTAGACAGAGAATATCCGGGTTAACTTTCCCGATAAACGTGACCGCTTGGCGGACCCGCAAACGCACGGAATTGATGTTCCACGTGGCGATGGTCAAGGTGTTCATGGGGAAATCCCAGAGATCGTGCCAGCAGATCGCCGGGCGCAGTCAGAAAATACTATACGTGGCGCCGGTCACGCCTACAGGCCAACGCCCGCGCATATAGAGCCTCCAGCGCGCCAGAAAAGGATGCGGTGGCTTATCATCTTCTGCTCCAGCGAGCAGCACCAGCATAACGCCATGGGCGGCCTGCACCAGCCCGCCGACTGCTGCATTAACCGCCGTCTGATCATATATGCTCTCCATGCCAGCGCTGATTTGTGCGTTTTCACGGGCCCGTTCGCCAGCTTTGGACACCGCCAGAGTCAGGGCCACTTTTAAACCCCGCTCATCCATGCGTTCCAGCGCTCGTTCCACCAGCGCGGCGCGGCGCATTTCTTCGGCTTCCTGGAATATGGGTTCGTAGTCGAGTGTCTCGGCAACGGTGATGGCTTCTGACCAGTCGCCTATCCCGGCAGGTTCGGCTTCAGGAAAGCTAAGTCCCGCCAGATAGGTCCGCGCCAGTGAGATTTCACGCGCGCCCAGCGGCTGGCCCAAACAGGAGAAGAATGGGAGATCGACAATAGATTCCACAAAAGCCCGCGCTTTGTATGGGAGTGGAATTTCATCAAGCAAGCGGGTGATTTCGTCTTCCGTCTCCGATGAAAAACTATCTGATGATCCTGATTGATCATGCTTCTGTCCCTTACCTCCCTTCAAAAAGCTGTGTGTGATTCAAGGAGCCTCCACTATTGATTTCGGGAGGTCGATATGGCGAGAAGCGATTGTTTTGGGAATTATATCGCAAAGTGCCTATGGAAAAGGCAAGCTATCGGAACTGACAAAGCCCGCAGACTCGTCAACGATGCCAACGATTACGCCAATCAAGCCATGGAAAACCCTAAATATCCCTCAAGCTATTTCAGCAAGTCATCACAATAAACCTTGAAATCGTGAAAATTGTCAAGAATTCGCCTGGATAAAAATCGAAAAATGACGCTAGCCTATTGATTTTAATCATAATAGCACTTTGAGATATAATTCCATGCGCGAAAGCATGCCGCTGAACCGATACATTCGGGTCAGCGGTGCTGCGATGGTGGGAAGAGAGGTGGTGATGGGAAAGGACGATGAGACCGGTGAACCCGAACGTCGCCGCAGGTCCGGCCCTGTTACCGGAGGGGGTGACGCCCGGTCAGCCAAACAGTTCCGTACACGGGTGAAAACGGCGCGCGGACGCAAATATTCATCCAAGTTGTGGCTCGAACGTCAACTCAATGATCCGTATGTGGCACGGGCCAGACAGGATGGTTATCGCTCTCGCGCCGCCTATAAGCTTATTGAACTTGATGACAGGTTCGGTCTGATCAAACCAGGCATGCGTGTAGCCGATCTGGGGGCGGCGCCGGGAGGCTGGACCCAGGTCGCACTCAGGCGTGGAGCTGCGCGCGTGGTCGGGATTGATCTCGCAGAGATTGAGCCGGTGGCTGGGTCAATTCTCATAAAACTTGATTTCAACGGAGAGGACGCCGGAGACGCTCTCAGGACAGCGCTGAATGGTCCCGCCGATTTGGTGATCTCTGACCTTGCGCCGCAGGCTACGGGGCATAAATCCACCGATCATCTGCGCATTGTAGCGCTAGCGGAGGCGGCGACCTGTTTTGCGTTCGATGTGCTCAAACCCGGCGGCGACTTCGTGACCAAGGTATTCCAGGGCGGGGCGACCGGTGATCTGTTGAACCAACTCAAGACAGGATTCAGAAAGGTACGCCATTACAAGCCGCCCGCAAGCCGGTCTGAAAGCGCTGAAACCTTCCTGGTCGCCACAGGATTTCGCGCCGCAGCATCGCGTGACGCCCTGAAAAGAACGTAGGCGGCGTTCATTTTCGATCTGGCGTCTGATGCGTGGCGAGACTATCCTGTTGCGAGCGGATGGATATATCCTTGCCCGGAGGAGATATTTCATGGAACAGTCGGTGGCACGCCCGCCCTATCCGTGGGAGCCTTTCAACATTTTCAAGGCGTGGAAAGCGTTCTGGAATGTCGTCAGTGATCGTGATGATACACGGTCCGTGTTCGAGTTTTTCCGGGCTGTGAACGGCCGGTCCATGGGTCGGATGCTCCACCGGTTCGCCAATTCTGACTTTGGGCGGAGCCAGATCGAGGATCGGACGCGATTCGCCAATAAGTTGCTGGATCGCAAAACGTTGGAGTCTTGCGGATCGGGCACGTTCGCTGCGGCGTATTTGAATTATCTTGACAGTGAAAATCTTGACCCTTTGGGTGTACGCACCGCTGCGGTCGAGAATGCGCCCGAGTTGTACGCGACAATGGAAGAGAAATATCCCGAGTTCGCCGCCATGATGTACACAGCCCATCTCGCGCACGACCTTCATCATGTATTGACCGGCTATGGCCGTGACGCGCTAGGAGAGGCGCTTTTACTGACTTTGAATGGCAGTCAGAATAAAACCCGTGGCTCCCGCCTTCTGGGCATGTTCGCAGGATTGCGGATCCGCTCTGAAATTCCGCAATGGCCGGTGGGACGGATGATGTCCAATTCCCGCCGGATGGCGCGCGAATGTCGAGATTTGATCACCACGGACATGACCGAACTGTTGCATCTGCCTCTGGAGGAGGCGCGCGAACGTCTGAATATATGTCCCGATCCATTGTACCGGAAAGTGCGTGATGAATGGACCGGGCCAGAGCCCATGACCGCCCGCGCGACCTGAATTGGGTATCGGGTACAGGCGTCGCAGACGGAAAAACAGGGGGATTATACGCTTAAGTGCCATTGATAATTAAATCAATGGGTTAGGAGTATTTCCCAACTCATTCATAGTTGTCATCAT
>RKRX01000219.1 GCA_007571185.1 Oceanicaulis sp. | reverse complement strand
CGGCGAAAAAGGAGGTCCGAAAAGCCCCAAGGTTCTTATGCTCGCTCTTCAAAGCCGGGCTCCGCGTCATCTGGAGATGTCTCGCTGGCTACGCCAAAACCCCCAAACTCTGGGAGGTCTGGACCAATTGAAGGGTGGTAAGGCTGGATCAAGTCAACCTGCCCCATCCATCGTCCGGCGCATCGCCCTGAGACCTGCGGCATAACGAGCGGCGTTCCCGACATAATGATCGGCGCTGGCCCTCAGCGTGAAATCCACGCCCTCGGCGATCTGTTTGACAACTTTTCCCGGACTGCCCACCACCACCGAGCCGTTCGGAATCTCCCTGCCTTCGGTGACCAGAGCGTGGGCGCCAATAATACAGTTTTCACCAATCCTGGCCCCGTTGAGGATCGTGGCGCCGATCCCGATCAGGGAATAATCACCCACCGTGCAGCCATGCAACATGGCCTTGTGCCCCACAGTCACTCCGCGTCCCAAAGTCAGTGGGAAACCCATGTCCGTGTGAAGAACCGAACCGTCCTGGACATTGGAGTCCTCACCGAGCGTAATGAGTTCATTATCACCACGCAGCACCGCCGCAAACCACACCGAGGATCGTGCAAGCATCCTGACCCGACCGATCACCGACGCATTCGGCGCCACCCAGGCGCCTTCAGGGCTACTCTCCGGGGTCAAACCTTCCAGTGCAAATAAAGTCATGGCGTGTGTCTCCCATGAGAACAGTACAAATGTGGCGCGGCCGTTTCGTTGTACGCTGAACAGGACAACTCATGCTTCGTAAAGGGCTCTGCATGAGGGTCTGATTTTATCCGATTGCTGGATCTTACCCGCGAAGACAGAGCGCGGATGCTCTCCCGTCGAGGAGATGTTTACAACCTTGAATCAGAACTCAGCTGATTTGAAAATCCTGAACGTCAACAGACTAGTCCAACCCTAGATCGTTCCACATGGCATCCACCCGATCGATGACATCCTGCTCCATATGAAGTTTTCCACCCCACTCCCGGTTAGTCTCACCCGGCCATTTACTGGTGGCGTCAAGGCCCGCCTTGGAGCCTAGGCCCGAGATCGGGGAAGCGAAATCGAGATAGTCGATCGGGGTGTTTTCGATGCAGGTTATATCACGGGCAGGATCCATGCGGGTGGAGATCGCCCACATCACATCTTTCCAGTCCCGTGCATTGATGTCATCATCGACCACAATAACCCATTTGGTGTACATAAACTGGCGCAAGTATGACCACGCGCCCATCATCACGCGCTTGGCGTGACCGGCATAAGCCTTCTTTATGGCAATCACGGCGATACGATAGCTACACCCTTCAGGGGGCAACCAGAAATCTACGATCTCGGGGAATTGCTGGCGCACCAGCGGGATGAAAATCTCATTGAGAGCTTCGCCCAACACGCTGGGCTCATCCGGCGGTCGGCCGGTAAAGGTCGTCAGATAGATCGGATTCTCGCGCATGGTGATGGCGCTGACCCTGAAAACCGGAAATTTCTCGACTGAATTGTAATAGCCAGTGTGGTCACCATAAGGACCTTCATCGGCGTACTCGTCCAGCATCATATGACCCTCAAGCACGATCTCGGCTTCGGCAGGCACTTTCAAAGGCACCGTCTTGCAATTCGCCAACTCGACCTTGCGTCCACGCAAGAGACCTGCGAACTGGTATTCACTCAGCGTATCTGGAATCGGGGTGACGGCAGCGAGGATCGTGCCGGGATCAGCGCCCAGCACACAGGCAATGGGCAGGGGTTCGGATTTTTCGTTTTTCCAGCGCTGGAAGTGCTGGGCGCCCCCACGATGCTTGAGCCAACGCATGATCGTCCTGTCCTTGCCCAGTTTCTGCATCCGATAGATGCCCAGATTGAAATCATCCTGTCTGTCACCGGACGGACCCTTGGTGACCACCAGAGGCCAAGTGATCAGCGGACCGGGTTCATTCGGCCAACAGCTCTGAATGGGCAGGCGGTCGAGATCAACATCATCGCCTTGAAGCACAACTTCCTGACAAGGCGCCCTGCGCACATTGGCCGGACGCATGCTCATCACGGTCGTGGCCAACGGCAGCATGTCGACGGCCTCCTTGAAATGTCGTGGCGGTTCGGGTTGGCGCAGGAAGGCTAGGAGTTCGCCGACTTCGCGCAAATCGGCGCCGGTCTTGCGGGGTTTTCCGCCCAGGGTCACCGCGCGCGCCACACGGCCTACCGTACCAAATAGATTGGTGAGCGCAGGCATCTCTGCGGGGTGGCCGTCTTCGTGAACCGGGTTCTCAAACAGGACTGCCGGTCCGCCAGTATTGAGCAGGCGGGTCTGGATTTCGGTCATTTCAAGATGGGTGGAGACCGGCCGCGTAACGCGCTTCAATTCTCCTTCCGCCTCGAGAAGGGCGATGAAGTTACGTAGGGATTTGTAGGCCATGAAAAATCTCCGAATTATCCTGCCTGCAAATGGGGAGCGCTGGCGAGCTCAAACCAGCAATCCACTGCATGAGAGGTGCAGGGCTAACGATTGCAGCGCCAACGGCTTGTTACACTTTTTCTCCCTTAAAGTTTCCCTGTTTGCATCACCAACCGCCTAGACTATACGGGTGCGCCTGTGTGTGGAATTTGGGAAGGTTCAAGTGCAATGGTGCGCCCGGTTGTGATTTGCGGCGGGGGAGGAACACGTCTATGGCCTCTCTCAACCCCTCAGATTCCGAAACAGTTTCTGTCGATTACCAGCGAAAAATCCATGCTGGATGAAACCCTGGCGCGAGTCACCCATCCCTTCCTGTTTTCACAACCACGCGCCATCGGTTCAGCTCGGCATAAAGCCTTGCTTGAACAAAGTCTTGGCGCTGATCAAATCGTTCTGGAGCCGGTGGGACGCAATTCTGCGCCAGCTATCACAATTGCCGCTTTGCAGGCCGAGCCTGATGAAATTGTTCTGATTTTGCCTGCCGATCATCACATCGGCGATGTGTCTGCCTTCCATCGAGCGATCAGGCGCGCAATTGCACCTGCAAAGGCCGGTCAGATTGTCACCTTCGGGATCAAGCCGGATTATCCGGCGACTGGCTATGGCTATATCGAGACTGTTGGCAGCGAAGACCCGTCCACCGATATTCAAAAAGTGATCCGCTTTGTTGAAAAACCCAGCGAATTAACCGCAAAGAGCCATATCGACACGGGACGGTTTTACTGGAATGCCGGGATTTTCCAATTCAGAGCTGAGGTCATGATAGAGGCGCTGAGGCGCCACGCGCCTGACATTCTTCATAGCGTGGGTACAGCTTTAAAAGCTGACGGGACACTTGATCGGGCCGAGTTTTTCGCCTGCCGATCTGAATCCATTGACTATGCCATTATGGAAGCTGCTGATAACATTTCTGTCATACCTGTCTCCATGGGCTGGAGTGATGTCGGCGATTACCGCGCCGTTCACGCCTTGCGTTCAAATCGGCAAGGAACTGAGCGAATCATCCAAGGTCCTGGCGTAGCGCCGCAATCCAAGCGTATTCTCATTCACTCCACCGGACCTAAGGTCGCCGTTCACAGTGTTGACACTCTGGCCATTATTGCAACGCCCAACTCGGTTCTGATTTCAAATCTGGATAAGGTCTCAGGCATCAAGGACTCCATGGCGGCCATCCAAGATCATGCGATCACACAGCTTAATGTGCAAACGCGAGCTGATCTGTCGTACTGGCTTTGGCAGGACGTGTTTCCGGCTTGGGCTGTGCGTGCAATCGACCCTGAAACCGGCGGGGCGGTGGAAAGCCTTGATCTTGAGGGGATGGCGCAAATCGACAAACCGCGTCGTGGTCGAGTCGCTTCGCGCCAACTCTTTTCTTATACCCGTGCCAAACAGATGGGCTGGAATCCCGATGGGCTTGCTGATCGGATGATTGAGCAGACCTACGCCTACATCACGGGACCTGCGCGTTCACCGAAAGGCGGCTGGGCTCACGCAATTTCCAGTACAGGTGCAATCGATGACGCCTCCCGCGATCTTTATGACCACGCGTTTATCGCTCTGGCAGGCGCAGAGTTGGCTGGTCTGGGCGATGAGCGTGGTGAAACACTGGCGGCAGAAGCCTTTGAACTCATTGATACCCTGTTCGCCGATCCTCAAAATGGTGGATGGGCTGATATTGAGACCCATTCCTGCGGCAAGCGGGCCAATCCGCACATGCATCTGTTGGAGGCGAGCTTGCGCCATTACGATATTATGGCCGATCAAACTTCAGCTGATCGTATTGACCAGATCGTGACCTTGTTTGAGCGGTTCATGTTCGCGCCCGAAAGCGATGCCTTGCTTGAGACTTTTGAGGCGGACTGGTCGCGAGCGGCTGAACAACGCATTGAGCCGGGTCATTGCTATGAATGGGCGTTTTTACTGAGCGAGGTTGAACGCCTGATCGGGCGTGACTGCGCCAGCTGGATCCGCCGCCTTTACAGGTTTGCGGAAACACGGGGGCTGGATAATGGTTTGGTGATGGATGCGATTGGGGTCGAACCGAAGAGTTATCGTTTGTGGCCCCAACTGGAGCGCTTGCGTATGCTGGCGACTTTGGGGTCAGATGCTTCATTAACGCAATCGGTTTGTGACACCCTCAGAAAGCACTATCTCGAGCCTGGGCCTCGACCCGGCTGGGTCGACAAACTTGATAACCAAAAACGACCGATCTCCAAGGCCGTGCCGGCCAGCGTGCTCTATCATCTGGTGACAGGTCTCGCCCCGTTTGTAGATGGGCCCGAACAGTCCTGAGATGAGAGCAGCATGTGTCGACCTGTCTTGAAACTCAGAAATTGCGAATGTGAGGGATGATATGAAATTTGCCATTGTTGGTGTGGGGTATGTGGGCTTATCGAACAGTATTTTACTTGCTCAGAATCAAGAGGTGGTGGCGCTTGATCTCTCTGAGGAGAAAATTGACCTTCTCAATCGGAAGATCAGTCCTATCGTGGATCGAGAAATTGAGGATTACCTCACCAATCGTGATTTGAATCTGACGTTTACAACAGATGCACATCTAGCTTATTCGGGTGCAGATTATATCATAGTCTCCACGCCAACTAACTATGATGTCAAAACAAATTGTTTTGACACCTCCAGTGTCGAGACTGTGATCAAGCAGGCGATTCTGATCAATCCTAGAGCTATTATCGTCATTAAATCGACCGTTCCTGTGGGATATGTAAGGGCTCTGAAAAAGGAGCTGGAGATCTCCAATATTATCTTTAGCCCTGAGTTTTTGCGTGAAGGACAGGCTCTTTACGATAATCTGCATCCGTCGCGAATTATTGTAGGCGAGCGCTCCGACCGTGCCCAGGTTTTTGCAAATTTTCTGCTTGAAGGGGCCGTCAGTACGGATGTTCCCGTCCTGCTTACCGATCCGGATGAAGCTGAAGCCATCAAGCTGTTCGCCAACACCTATCTAGCCATGCGGGTGGCCTTCTTTAACGAACTTGACAGCTACGCACTCAATCGAGACATGAATCCAAAACAGATCATCGACGGGGTGAGTCTAGATCCGCGCATCGGATCACATTACAATAACCCGTCCTTTGGCTACGGTGGGTATTGCCTGCCTAAAGATACTAAGCAATTGCTAGCCAATTATTCTCACGTACCACAAAACCTGATACGGGCGATTGTAGAGGCAAATAGTACACGCAAAGATTTTCTTGCAAACCAAATATTGATACACAACCCCGAAACTGTAGGGATCTATAGATTAATCATGAAAGGGGGGAGTGATAATTTCCGCCAAAGTTCCGTTCAAGGAATCATGAAACGTATCAAAGCCAAAGGTATTCATGTCATTGTATATGAACCTATGCTGAAGGATGAATACTTCTTTCATTCTCCGGTGATCAATGATCTTGAGTTATTTAAATCGCAGTCAGATATCATCGTCGCAAATCGGTTGAAAAATGATCTGCACAATGTTCGAGATAAGGTTTTTACTCGCGACCTGTTCGGTGAAGGATGAAATTTGTGTTTGAATTACCCAAAGAAAACATGAGATATGAGAGCCAAGATTTCAATATGGCCGTTGTCCACGACTGGTTCCCAACCTTTGCTGGTGGGGAGAATGTTGTGGAATGCATAATCAAAGAATTTCAAGTACAGAATCTATATACCTTATTCTGTCGTTTGAACAAAGAAGAAATGAATCGATTAAATCCGGCAACTCTACATACAAGTCGTCTCAACACCCTACCCTGGATTAGAAATTACTACAGGATTCTCGTTGAAGATTGTATGTTGGCGGTCGAGCTGTTCGACCTGTCGGATTATGATGTGGTGCTATCATCTACGGTCGCCTTCAGTAAAGGCGTGTTGACGGGCCCCTCCCAGATGCATGTCTCCTATATCCACAGCCCCCCGCGTTATGCGTGGGACATGACACACCAGTATTTCAAGAAATCCGGTCTTCTGGCGCCTGTCATGAACGAACTTCTGCATCGTAAGCTTCATAAACTCAGGATATGGGATTTAAGAACGATTAATGCGCTCGATAAAATCATCGTCAACTCGCACTTTATTGCAAATCGTGTGCGAAAATTCTACCGGCGCAACGCGACTGTCATTTATCCGCCTGTGGATGTGGAGAACTTCACCCTGGGCAGTGAGAAAGATGACTACTACGTCACAGCTTCACGTATGGTGCCGTATAAGCGGGTAGACCTGATCGTCTCGGCATTTTCGCAAATGCCTGAGAAAAAACTGGTCGTGATTGGAGACGGTCCTGAAGCATCACGCATTAAGGCAATTGCGGGCCCGAATACCGAATTCCTGGGCCACGTTCCGCGCCAGACTTTAATTGAGAAGCTCCAAAATGCACGGGCCTACATCTATGCGGCTCTGGAGGATTTTGGCATCGCACCCGTAGAAGCGCAGGCCTGTGGAACGCCCGTAATCGGTTATGCGGCGGGCGGAATACTGGAAACAGTTAAATCGATCCCTAACAGCAATCCAACCGGAATCTATTTTGGAAAACAAGAAGTGGATTCCATCATCAGCGCCGTTGAAAGATATGAAAAAAGCGTCGATCAATTTCATCCTGAACTTATCCGCCAACATGCTGAGACGTTTTCTGCGCAACGCTTTCGCAATCAAATACGTATGTTCATCGAGCAATCCTGGGCAGATTTTCAGAAAGCATAAATGTTGATAACAACGCATGGAATGATTGGTTTTCAGGGATGGCGCAACACGAGAAAACTGCTGACCCCGGTTCCTTGAACCTCGCTCTCAACGCCCGATTTGGCGGCAGAGCCGTGTCGGGTGTGGACCGTGTCGCACAGCAAATTGTCACAGCATGCGGTAACCTCATGGAGGAAACAGGATGCGCTGCATCCACTCACGTAGCCATGCCGTTCGGAATGACGTGTTATCGGACAGAAAGCGCATACTGGAAGACGGCGCAACCCGTACCCGGCCGTCTGCGCGGTCATCTTTGGGAACAGTTTGAACTGCCATGGGTACAGCCTGACTCCGTCCTGCTCAACCTGTGCAATTCGGGATCCATTTTGCGCAAACGCCAAGTGGTGATGATCCACGATGCGCAAATCTATCTCAATCCAGAGAGTTATTCGACCGTCTTTCGCTCTTGGTATCGCATAATGTTACCAGCCCTGGGACAACGCGCAAAGGTGGTGGCGACGGTATCAAACTACTCCAAAGTGCAGTTGGAACGCTTTGGCGTCGTGCCTCGAGATAAAGCCGTGGTTGTGTATAACGGCAGCGATCATATTGATCATATCA
The DNA here is from genome assembly GCA_007571185.1 of Oceanicaulis sp. GTDB lineage: Bacteria > Pseudomonadota > Alphaproteobacteria > Caulobacterales > Maricaulaceae > Oceanicaulis. Next base: position 8,641 of record RKRX01000219.1, on the reverse strand, counting down.
CAGAGGATGACAGTATCTTCGCACGTCACAAAATCACAAAGGAAAGTTATCTTTTTGCCGTAGGCAGCCTGGCTCCCCACAAGAACCTCGCGCGATTAATGCAAGCCGCAGCCAAACGTTCCACGGATGCCCCAGAGTTGATTATCGCAGGAGGGGGTAATAAAACCGTGTTTCGTGATGCGGGCCTGGAGCCACCTTACGGGGTTCGTATGCTAGGACATGTAAGCGATGGAGAATTGAAAGCGTTATATTCTCATGCCCTCGCTCTTGTTTTTCCCTCGATCACAGAAGGCTTTGGCCTGCCGCCCGTGGAAGCTATGCGATGTGGCTGTCCTGTAATTGCAACGACAGGCGGTGCTGTGCCTGAAGTCTGTGGCGAGGCGGCGCTTCTGGTTGACCCGTTTGAACCAGAGAGATGGACGGAGGCGATGAACCGTATCGTCTCTGACCAGGAGTTGCGTGAGACTTTGACCCGTGCAGGTCGTGAACGTGCCGGCGTCTTCACTTGGCGCCGCGCCGCCGCTACACTCTTGGCCGCAATCTGTAATGCTGAAGCCGATCATGATCAGGCCAAAATGTTCGAAACAATCGCAGGCAATAACAACAAATGTGAATTTGTTCAAAGTTTAAGCTAGACCCGATCTGGTCACGTATGCAAATGAAAATACAATCCATGTACTATCATTGTACGTACAATTTCGTCAGAAAAACCGAACCGTCTGCTAGAAATCATACAAAAGGTTATCTTCAAAGACGGGATCAGGCAGTTTCAAACTGCCGCTCGATCATAGATATCACCAAATTTTGGTTATATCTCACTGAGTGATCATGATTATAATATAGAATTAAGGAATAGTCAGAATGAATAGAATCATTTTAGTAACAGGTGCAGCTGGTTTTATTGGTATGCATACTGCGCAACGGTTACTGAACCGTGGTGAGCGTGTCATAGGTCTTGATAACTTCAACGATTATTATGATATAACTTTGAAAGAAAAGCGTACAGTTATCCTGAAGCACTATGATCAGTTTCACATGGTGCGCGGTGATATCGCTGACCCTACATCGACAAGCAAGGTTGTTCGTGAAAATGGCGTCAATCATATTATTCATTTGGCTGCCCAGGCAGGTATCCGATATTCACTTGAGAATCCATTTGCTTATCAACGATCAAATCTGGCAGGACATCTGTCTGTTCTTGAAGCAGCACGTCAAAATAACGTATTGCATCTGGTATATGCATCATCGAGTTCAGTGTACGGTAACCGTCCTTTAGAAGAGAGTGGCTTTCGAGAAGACGACCCCACGATCAACCCTGTTTCACTTTATGCAGCTACCAAGCAATCATGCGAACTTCTAAGTCAAAGCTATGCACATTTATATGGTTTTCCTCAATCTGGTTTGCGCTTTTTTACAGTGTATGGTCCATGGGGGCGTCCCGATATGGCTTACTTCAAATTCAGTCAGAAAATGTTTTCTGATGAACCTATTGAAGTTTACGGTGAAGGCAAAATGGCGCGCGATTTTACCTATATTGATGATATCGTTGATGGTGTATTGGGCGTTCTGGATCGCCCACCCGCACAAGGTAAACATGAAATCTACAATATAGGTGACAACCATCCAGTGGGTTTGATGGACATGATTTCTATGCTGGAAGATGCTCTGGGCACTCAGGCTAAGAAGGTCATGAAGGCAATGCAACCAGGTGACGTGCGCGCCACATGTGCGGATATCAGCAAATTACATGCACTGACCGGTTACAAACCAAGGGTGATGCTGTCTGAAGGACTGCAACGTTTCGCTACATGGTGGAAAAATTATTATGGACATTGAGGGTGTCAAAATCACTTTACCAGTCACCCTCTCAACATAACCTTTCACGCCATCGTTTGTTTTCTCGACTCATGACACGCTGGTACTTCTGCACTGAATTAGTGTGCTGGGGCTGCGAGCACCCCTTGACGCGGTGCAAAATAACGCTTTTCTGTCACCTCAGTGATCGGTAAAAGGCCAGAATTAAAACCTTCAGGAGACAAACTATGGGTGCTGGACAAAACTCGATTGTGATCGTCGGCATGGCGCGCACTCCGATGGGAGGTCTGATGGGCGATCTAGCGGCGCTGTCCGCCAGTGAGCTGGGCGCGGAAGCGGTGAAAGCAGCGCTGGCTGGAGCTGGCGTTGCGAGCGATGATGTTGACCTCGTCTATATGGGTAATGTGCTAGGCGCCGGTCAGGGTCAGGCGCCAGCGCGCCAGGCGGCCATCAAAGGCGGTTTGCCCAAATCGGTGCAAGCGACGACGTTGAACAAGATGTGCGGTTCCGGCATGCAGGCCGCGATTATGGGCCGAGCGTCCATCGTGGCTGGCGATGCCGCCGTGATCGTGGCGGGGGGCATGGAGTCCATGACCAACGCACCGCACCTGCTGCCCAACCATCGCACCGGTTTCAAATATGGTCATGACACCGTCAAAGATCATATGGCTCAGGACGGTCTGGAAGACGCCTATGAGAAGCAGGCCATGGGCGTATACGCCGACATGATCGCGCACGAACACCGGTTCACGCGCGAAGACCAGGACGCCTATGCAATAGAAACCCTAGCTCGCGCCACCCGGGCTGCAGAACAAGGGGTTTTCAGACGTGAGATCACGCCGATCACAATCGCCACGCGTAAAGGTGACATGACGGTTGAAACCGACGAACTGCCGCGCAAGGCGCGTCCCGAAAAAATCCCGACCCTGCGTCCAGCCTTTGGCAAGGACGGCACTGTGACCGCCGCCAACGCTTCCGCCATTTCTGATGGCGCCGCCGCTCTGGTGATGATGCGTGAAATCGAGGCTGAACGCCGTGGCCTCAGGCCGCTGGCTCGGATTGTCGCCACTGCCGCCCACGCCCATGAGCCAGCTTACTTCACAACCGCACCGGTTCCGGCCATGCGCAAGGTTCTGGAGAAGGCAGGCTGGTCCCGGTATGACGTGGACTTGTGGGAGATCAACGAGGCTTTTGCTGTGGTGCCGATGATCGCCATGAAAGAACTGGGCATTTCTCATGACGTGGTTAACGTCAATGGCGGTGCTTGCGCTTTGGGGCACCCAATCGGCGCTTCTGGCGCCCGCATCATGGTTACTTTGATCGCGGCTCTGAAAAAGCACGGCAAGTCTAGAGGCATTGCTTCGCTCTGCATTGGCGGCGGTGAAGCGACTGCGATCGCCATCGAGTGTCCAGACTGAGTTACGCATTCTGCATGATGTGAAAAGCCTCGGCCTTTGGATCGGGATGTTCCCGTGGTGTATGCTCCGCGCCACAGTCAATGCCTTCGATTCGTGCTGAGAGCCCCCAGTGATCCGTCTTTGCATCTGTCTCGCATCCATCAGGAAAGATAGCAGGTGACGGAAGCGTATTGGCGCACCGCAACATGACTCTGCGCAAGTCACGCAGGTTGCCAAATCCAGCCTGAAGGGTTAGTTCGCACACTGAAAAGCCTTGCGTAGCTTAAAGAAACATACGGACAAAGCATGTCGAACGGACAATCCCGCTTCCGTGTTCCCGCCCCGCCCTACCGGCCGGGTGACGAGCCTGATTTTTCTTACCTGGAACTTCAGAAAGCTGGCGAGGCGTCCCGGCCTGATCCGCTGATCGCCGCCTCCCAAACCGGTGAACTGGCTACCGGTCTTGTGGGCGTGCTTGACCGCGACCATCGGGCGGTGGGTTCCTGGAATCCCGAGCTCAGCCCCGAAGTACTGCGCGAAGGTCTGAGTCATATGGTGCTCACCCGCATCTATGACGAGCGCATGCTCAAGCTGCAGCGGCAGGGCAAAATGAGCTTTTATATGAAATCCACGGGAGAAGAGGCGGTCGCTGTCGCCGCCGCCATGGCGCTCAAGCCCGGTGACATGGTGTTCCCCAGCTATCGTCAGCAGGGTATTCTGTTTGCGCGCGGCAGGAACATTGTGGACATGATGTGTCACTGTATTTCCAACAGCCGCGACAATCTCAAAGGGCGCCAGTTGCCAGTACACTACACTTGGGCCGAGGGTAAGTTCTTCTCCATCTCAGGCAATCTGGGCACCCAGTTCCCGCAGGCGGTCGGTTACGCCATGGCTTGTACTTACAAGGGCGATGATCAGATTGCAGCCAGCTGGATCGGCGAAGGCGCCACAGCTGAAGGCGATTTTCATGGTGCGCTGACTCTGGCCTCGACCTATCGCGCGCCGGTGATCCTGAATGTAGTCAACAATCAATGGGCCATTTCCACCACACAGAACATCGCCGTTGGCGACGCACCGACCTTCGCTTCCAAAGGACTGGGCTATGGTGTAGCGAGCCTGCGCGTGGACGGTAATGACTTTCTGGCGGTTTATGCGGCGACCCGGTGGGCGTCTGAACGCGCTCGCAAGGGCGGTGGCGCGACACTGATCGAACTGTTCACCTATCGTGGCGATGCCCACTCCACCTCGGATGACCCCTCCAGATACAGACCTCGAACCGAGTTCGACCGCTGGCCGCTAGGAGACCCCATCGAGCGTCTGAAACAACACTTGATCGGTGGGAGTGCGTGGGATGAAGACCGCCATGCCAGGCTGGAAGAACAGATGACCGCGCTTGTGGTGCAATCCTACAAGGAAGCGGAAAGTCATGGTACCCTGCATGAAGGCCCGCTAACCCCGACCGAGACCATTTTCGAAGATGTATACGCCAAACCTGACTGGCGCCTGCGCCGTCAACGCCAAGACCTGGGGGTTTAATCCATGCCAGCGATGAACATTATTCAGGCGCTCAATTCCGGTATGGATGTACTGTTGGACCGGGATCCTGACGTAGTGGTCTTCGGCGAGGATGCAGGTTATTTCGGCGGGGTGTTCAAGGCCACTGACGGTTTACAGAGCAAGCACGGCTTGGACCGCGTGTTCGACACGCCAATCAATGAAGCCGCAATTGCAGCCATGGCCATCGGTATGGCGGCCAAAGGGCTCAAGCCCATCGCCGAAATCCAGTTCGCCGACTATATTTTCCCCGCAATCGACCAGATCGTTTCAGAGATGAGCCGCATCCGCTATCGTTCGGCGGGTCAGTTCGCCTCTGGTTGCGTAATACGCAGCCCCTGGGGCGGCGGTATTCGTGGCGGTCAGACTCACTCCATGAGTCCAGAAGCCTTCTTCACCCATGTGCCCGGTCTGCAGGTGGTGGTGTGTTCCAATCCCTACGACGCCAAGGGTCTGCTCATCGCGTCCATGGAAAGCGGCGACCCGGTGATCTTTTTTGAACCCAAGCGCATCTACAACGGACCGTTTGACGGCGTGCCGGATACCCCTCTGAAATCCTGGGCCAAGCATCCCAAGGGTGAAGTGCCCGAGGGCTATTACACCGTAGAACTGGGCAAAGCCGAGATCGTGCGTGAAGGCCAAGCCTGCACCGTCATCACCTATGGCACGCTGGTGCATGTGGCGGCGGCGGCGGCTGAAGCCGCCGGTATTGATGCAGAGATCATTGACCTGAAAACCTTGACGCCCTACGATATTGAGACTATCGCCCGATCAGTCAACAGGATCGGCCGCGTGGTGGTGGCTCAGGAGGCGCCGCGCACCTCTGGCTTCGCCGCCGAGCTGATTGCTCAGATCCAAGAAGAGTGTTTCTATGCGCTCGAAGCGCCGGTTTATCGCCTGACTGGCTGGGATATTCCGTACCCGCATGCCCATGAATGGGCCTATTTCCCTACCCGAGACCGCTTTGTGCGCGCAATGAAGACCGTGATGGAGGCCTGAGTATGAGCGAATACAGGTACAAGCTTCCTGATGTGGGCGAGGGTGTCGTTGAGGCCGAAATCGTCGAATGGCGCATTGCAACCGGTGACAGAGTTATCGAAGACCAGCATATCCTGGACGTGATGACTGACAAAGCCACTGTGGAGATTCCCTGCGCCGTGAACGGTGTGGTGAAATCCATCGTGGGTGAGCCCGGTGAGGTGATCGCCGTGGGAACAGAAATCCTGGTCATCGAAGTGGATGGCGCCGCGCCCGCCGAAGACTCCGCACTCAAAGCTGAACCCGCTCCAGCGCCTGAAGCACCCGGGACAGAGCCTCGTTCCGAACCTGAATCTGTACCGGTTGCAATCCCTGCATCCGTCGCTTCCAAGGCTCCGGTCCGTCCCGCTGGCGGGCGACCGTTGGCGAGCCCTGCGGTGCGTCAGCGCGCACTGGAGGTCGATATTGATCTCGACCATGTGCCAGGCACAGGCCCGGCGGGGCGGATCACCCACGCCGATCTGGATGATTTCATCGCTGCGGGCGGCCGCCTGATCTCCCAGGTCGGCGGGGCGGCATCGGGTTACGTTCCGCGCACCGGTGTGGAAGACATCAAGGTGATCGGCCTGCGTCGTAAAATTGCCGAGAGCATGGCGCGTTCCAAACGCACTATTCCGCATATCACCTATGTCGATGAGATTGATCTCACAACGCTGGATGATCTGCGCGCGCATATGAACGTGACCCGTAAGGATAACCAGCCCAAGCTGACCATCATTCCCTTTCTGATACGGGCGCTAGTCAAGGCGCTGCCAGATTTTCCACAAGCCAACGCCACGTTTGACACCGAAACTGGCGTTCTGACCCGGTATGAAGGCGTGCATTGCGGCATCGCCGCCGCCACATCCAATGGGTTGATGGTGCCAGTAGTCAGACACGCAGAAACGCTGGATATCTGGCGCACCGCCATCGAGGTCAAGCGTCTCGGAGATGCAGCCAAAGCGGGTAAATGCACCAAGGAAGAACTGACAGGGTCCACCATCACCATCACGTCTCTGGGTGCGATAGGAGGCATCGTCACCACCCCGGTGATCAACCATCCCGAGACCGCCATTATCGGCGTGAACAAAATGCAAACCTTGCCGCGCTATGATCGTGAAGGCCGTGTGCTTCCACGTAAAATCATGAATCTGTCTTCCAGTTTTGATCACCGCATCGTAGACGGTTACGAAGCCGCTCAGCTGATCCAGACCCTGAAAGCCCTGCTGGAAAACCCGGCGACTCTGTTCATGGATTAACGTCATCATCGGGTCCCGATCGCTACCTTAATGCCGCGGCGTTCCGAAGATTTTACAAGTTCGGTGTTTCTGATCAGGTCAAGGGTGTTTGGCGCTGTAGGTGTTGGAACTCACCCGCCAACCGATTAGACAGAGCATCCAGGATAGATGTTTTTAAGGAACAGCTTATGTCCACTACGCGCACATGCCAGGTTCTTGTCGTCGGTGGCGGCCCAGGCGGCTATCCAGCCGCAATTCGCGCAAGCCAGCTGGGGCTTGATACTGTTATCGTCGATAAGCACGGCCTGGGCGGTGCTTGTTTGAACCGGGGGTGCATTCCTTCCAAGGCGTTCATCCATGCCGCCTCCAGATACGAAGATATGGTCCGTCACGCTGAAAAGGACGAGATGGGTCTGAAAGTGGCGCAACCTACCCTCGACATAGCGGGGGTTGTCAGTTGGAAGGATGACATTGTCTCCAGACTCACCAAGGGCGTGGGCCAGCTGCTTCAGTCGGCAAAGGTGGAGGTTCTGGCGGGTTGGGCGGTCTTTAGAAATGCAAAGACCTGCGTGGTGAAAACTGAGGCCGGCGAAACCATCAAGATCACTGCGGAGCATGTGATTCTCGCGACTGGGTCCAGGGAGATTGAGTTGCCTTTCATGCCATTCGGCGGAGATGTGATCGGTTCCACTCAAGCGCTGGGGCTAACCGAGCTGCCCGGAAAACTGGTCGTTGTAGGCGGCGGTTATATTGGTCTCGAACTGGGCATCGCCTTGCGCAAGATGGGCTCCGATGTTGCCGTGGTGGAAGCGACGGATTCCATCCTGCCCGGCTATGACAAGGAGCTGATCCGGCCGGTTGAGATGTGGCTGAGGAAAAACAAGGTCGAGCTCAATACCGGCTGCAAGGCCAAGGGTGTGATCAGGGTGGATGACCAGACTGTCCTGGAATTTGAAGACATCAAGGGGAAGATCCACCGTATTGAATCAGACAAAGTTCTGGTGGCGGTAGGCCGAAAACCTGTTACCGAAGGCTGGGGCTTGGAAAACATGGGCCTGGACATGGATGGCCCGTTTGTGAAGATCAACCATCAGTGCCGTACCGCTATGCGCGGGGTTTACGCCATTGGCGACCTAACAGGCGAGCCTTTGCTGGCGCACAAGGCTGCCAAGCAAGGTGAACTGGTCGCTGAGATCATCGCTGGTCACAGGCGCGCCTATAATCCAGTCTCTGTGGCGACGGTCTGCTTCACCGAACCTGAACTAGTGGGCGTGGGCCTCACTCCCGCCGAAGCCAGGGCCAAGGGTGAGGCTGTTATGACCGGCAAGTTCCCCTTGGCTGCATCAGGCCGGGCTCTGACTATGGGAGGCGGTATGGATGGCGGTTTTGTCCGCGTCACTGCGCGGCAAAGCGATCATGTGATCCTGGGCATTCATGCAGTGGGCAAACACATCTCGGAGCTGTCAGGTGAATTCGCCATGGCGCTGGAGATGGGCGCAACACTGGAAGACATAGCGGGCGTCATTCACGTGCACCCCACCCTAACCGAAGGCTTTGCGGAAAGCGCGCTGACCGCATTGGGCCACCCGATCCATATCTCCGCTTAGGCGGGGCAGATTG
>RKRX01000025.1 GCA_007571185.1 Oceanicaulis sp. | reverse complement strand
TCATTTGATAAATTGAGTTACCTTGCAACGGGTATATATTTTTACCATCTGGTTCGTGATGGACGCGCCGTATCGGCATCGGTACTCGATTGCGATTTCGGTATTGTCTTGCCCGAGCAGGCTGGGCTTTACTGGGCTCGTCATCTTGCCGGGGGATTGCTCTGCGAATCTCTAGCGCCCGAATCAATCAGGCGCATTCGCTACGAGGATGTTCTCACCTGGGATCAAAACGCATTGAGCCAGGTGCTGAAAGGGGTCACTGATAAACCTGTCACGGATATAAATTACGATAATTTCGCACCGTCCCGCTATACTCGGTCCACACACAAGCTGGTTCCACAGGCTCCAGATCCTCAAAGGTGCGACGCGTGGAAAGATGAACTCACCGCCCGTCAGATCCAGCTCGTTGAATCAACATGCGGCGAACTGCTGTCGCTTCTGGGGTACGAACCGATGTACTGGCCCGATATTACAGGGCGATCCACAATCGAACACTTGACAAAATTGGTTGAAGAACCTGTAGGAAAGCTGTTACAAAAAATCTCAACCGCACGCAGACGGTCTCTGGTTGATCGATGAATGAGTGTTGAGCGTAAAATCCGCCGCCGGAGTGTTCTATGGCCGTCGCCCGTCCTGTTGATTCCTCAAGCCACGTCTATCTGGTGGACGGGTCGGGTTATATCTTCCGCGCTTATCACGCCCTGCCGCCGTTGACCCGATCCGATGGTACGCCCATTGGCGCGGTGCAGGGTTTTTGCAACATGTTGTTCAAGTTGCTGGAAGATCTCAAAGGTGAAGATCAACCCACCCATATCGCAGTGATCTTCGATCATTCGTCCAAGACCTTCCGCAATGAAATCTATGATCAATATAAGGTCAACCGCCCCGAGCCTCCCGAGGATTTGGTGGTTCAATTCGCACTGATTCGGGAAGCCACTACTGCCTTTGATCTACCTTGTATCCAGATGGAGGGGTTTGAGGCCGATGACCTGATCGCCACTTATGCAAGACAGGCCACTGATCTGAACGCACGCGTGACCGTGGCGAGTTCAGATAAGGATCTGATGCAGCTGGTCAATGACCAGGTCACCCTGCTTGACCCCATGAAATCCAGACGCATCGCCCGCGAGCAAGTGATCGAGAAGTTCGGTGTAGCGCCGGACAGGGTAGTGGATGTACAATCGCTGGCGGGAGACAGCGTAGACAATATCCCCGGCGTGCCTGGCATCGGTGTCAAGACCGCCGCTCAACTAATTACCGAATATGGCGACCTGGATACCCTGCTGGCGCGCGCCGAAGAGATCAAACAGCCCAAGCGCCGGGCAACACTGATCAATCATGCCGACGATGCGCAACTCTCTCGCAAACTCGTCACTCTCAAACCGGATGTGCCGGTGGAGCATAAACTGGACAGTTTCGGGACCGTCGAGCCCACCCCGGGCAAGCTGATCGGCTTTTTCAAAGCCATGGAGTTCCGCAGCCTCACCCGCCGGGTGGAGGGCGCGCTGAACGCATCAGTCACCGATGAAGCCCGTAACGCCGCTGCGCTCATCGACCGTTCCTCATATGAAACTGTTCAGACTCTTGAAGCGCTGGAAGGTTGGATTGAGGCGTGCCGGTCCGCTCGTGTCATTGCGGTGGATGTAGAAACCGATGCGCTGTCAGCTGCGGCTTCACGCCTTGTTGGCGTATCGTTGGCCACCGCCCCTGGTCAAGCCTGCTATATTCCGCTGGATCATGAGAGCAGCGATCTCGCCGATGGCGGGGTCAAACCTGACCAGATCGACAAAGGTGCAGCGCTGGAATTGCTGCGCACCGTGCTCGAACATCCCGCCATTTTGAAGGTCGGACAGAATTTCAAATATGACCTCGCCGTGTTCCAGCGTCATGGGATCAGGGTCGCGCCTTATGACGACACCCTTCTGATCAGCTACGTGCAGGCCGCAGGTCTGCACAAGCATGGCCTGGATGAGCTGGCCGATCGCCATCTGGACCACGCCACCATCAAATTCAAGGACGTCTGCGGCGCAGGCAAATCCCAAAAGCGCTTTTCGGAAATCAATCTCAAGGCCGCCACCGAATATGCCGCCGAAGATGTCGATGTGACTCTGCGCTTGTGGAAAACTCTTAAGCCAAAGATGGCCGTCGAAAACCTCTCCACCGTCTATGAAACGTTGGAACGGCCTCTGCCTCGGGTTCTCACCGATATGGAGTTGGCCGGAGTCAAGGTGGATGTGGTCCAACTTTCCCGTCTGTCCTCGAATTTTGCCGGGAAAATGGCCGAAGCTGAAGCAGCCGCCCATACGGCGGCGGGTCGTCCCTTTAACCTGGGCAGCCCCAAGCAGGTCGGCGAAATCCTGTTTGGTAAAATGGGCCTGCCGGGCGGCAGGAAAACCAAATCCGGCGCCTGGTCTACTGACGCCGCCGTCCTTGATCAACTGGCGCAGGAGGGTCATGAACTGCCCAGGATACTTCTGACTTGGCGGCAATTCTCCAAACTGAAATCCACCTATTGCGACGGCCTGAGAGACGCAATCAATCCTGATACCGGCCGGGTACACACCAACTTCTCCCTTGCCGCAACCTCCACGGGACGTCTGTCAAGTTCGGAACCCAACCTCCAGAATATCCCACTCCGCCCAGAGGAAGGGCGCAAGATCCGTGAAGCCTTCGTCGCTGAGCCTGGTCATGTGATCGTGGCGGCGGATTATTCCCAGATCGAGCTGCGTCTGCTGGCTCATATTGCGAAAGTGGACGCCCTCAAGGATGCATTCAGGCAGGGGAAGGATATTCATGCTATGACGGCGGCGGAAATGTTCGGTGTGCCGCTGGAAGAGATGGACGTCGCCACGCGGCGCAACGCCAAGGCTATCAATTTCGGTATCATCTATGGCATCTCCGCCTTTGGTCTGGCCAATAATCTGGGCATTGGACGGGATGAAGCGAAAGCCTATATCGATAGCTATTTCAACAAGTTTCCAGGCATCAAGGATTATACGAATGCCATGAAGGCCCAAGCTAGAGCGTACGGCATGGTCTCCACCTTGTTCGGTCGCCGCATCCATCTGCCCGGCATCAGGCACAAGGATCCGGTCATACGCCAGTTTGCCGAACGGCAAGCCATCAACGCCCCCATTCAAGGCGCAGCCGCGGATATCATCCGACGCGCCATGGCGCGCATGCCTCATGCACTGCATCAAGCCGGTCTGAAATCCCGTATGGTGCTGCAAGTCCATGACGAACTGGTGTTTGAGGCGCCCGAAGCTGAATCCGATACACTGATCCCCCTGGTGCGCGAGGTGATGTCAAACGCCGCCCTGCCCGCAGTGAACCTCTCGGCGCCTCTGGTGGTGGAAGCCCGGGCGGCCGGCACATGGGGTCAAGCTCACTAGATCCTGACCAACAGAAGCAATCACGCTCTATCTACACCTCGGTTCGCTGCGCACTGTGGCGGTTGAAGCCAACCTCGAACCAAGCTAGACAAGCCCCATTGAGCGCCCGCAACTTGGCTGGATAGAGTGCCATACTTCAAAAGTAGAGGTCTCATGTTCGAATTATGATGACCGCACCATTGCATACTAAAATGATCTGTTCAATACAGACCAAGATGTGAGGCATAACTTTTGATCAAGGATACTGCGATTGCTTTGTTCATGCGCATCGTCGGCGCCATACTGTGGTTGGCGTGTACGGTTTTGTTGGCGCGGCTGCTGAGTCAGTCGGATTTTGGTCTGCTCATGTATGTCATCGGCATCACCGTGCTGGCGACACCGCTGGTGGCGATGGGCACCCGTCTGGCGCTTCTCAGATATGCGTCCCAGAGCTGGGGGATGGGCAATCTTGTAGCTTTCAGAAACGCCCTGAGCCAGGCGCGACTGGTGGTGTTGATCAACTCAACGTTGATTTTGGGACTGCTGGTGGTTGCCGTGCAAGCTGATATCAATACGCCCGTCTCCAGTTCCATGTTCATCGCAATGATCACGGGTCTGGCCATTATGGGCGCCGCCCTTTCGGAGATTCAGCGCACTGCGTTACGTGCAGCGGATAAAATGGCCTCCGCCATGTTCAGCTTTTCAATCGTGAAAGTGCTCGTACTGATTACAGGCTGTATCGGTCTTGCGATAATCAACAGGCTCACCACATCGTCCGCACTGATTGTTTTTATCTTTTCGTGTGGGGCGTCGTTGCTGTTTGAAACACAGCGGCTTCGGTACGCGCTACGTTCCAAAACGCGCACGCAGGCCAAAGCCGCTCCTCCGGTTCAGATGGAAAACCTCTCAACCCCTGAAAGCACCGCAGGGCAAAGATTGAAAACAGCCTTGGGCATCTGGCCTGGTGACGTGAGCGGTGTTCTGATAGTTCACAGCGGTGGTGTTATCGCTGGAGCGATGTTCGGATTGGAAACTGCCGCACTGTATCTGGCCGCAGAAAGGATTGCACTACTTGGGTTGTTTCTCATGGATGCAGTAAGAACAGCCATCAGCCCCCAGATTGCTCGTGCAACCGGTAGTGGTGCGACAACATTTCAATCCGTTTTATCCCAGGCGAGCCTTCTTATGTCAATCGCCAGTATGACTGCTTTTATTAGTTTGATTGTAATAGGATGGCCACTTCTTCTTTTGTTTGGTGAGAATTATACCAATGCTTATTCTATTTTCTTTATTTTACTAGTTTCACAATTCAGCTGGTGTATATTTGGACCTGTAAACTCAACTATGC
>RKRX01000031.1 GCA_007571185.1 Oceanicaulis sp. | reverse complement strand
GCCGCGGCGCGTCAGCTCGAGGTCATCCTGGGTCGGTATCCCGGCGCCGCTATTGCAATGGCCGAGGATCTGCCCCGGTTAGGTCCATTACCCGATCCGGGCGGGCCCGAAGCCATGCTGTCCCGGCGTCCTGACGTGGTTGCCGCCCAAGCGCGGCTTGCCGCCGCTGGTTATTCCGCATCTGCTGCGCGCAAAGCCCTCTATCCAGGGTTGAACCTGAGCGCCGCGGTCAGTGACAGCAGCGATGATCCGGGGAGCGCCCTTGATTTTGACGGTCTGGTCAAGACTGTGGCGGGCTCAATTTCCGCCCCCATTTTTCAGGGCGGCCAGTTGCGCGCGCAGCGTGACCAGGCTGAAGCTCAGGTCCGGCAACTGTCTGCGATCCTTGTGAACACCGCGCTCAATGCCTTGCGGGAAGCTGAAGACGCTATTGACGCTGATCAGCGCCTGCACGAGCGTGTGACCGCTCTGACTGAAGCCGCCAGCGAAGCTCGGGAAGCGTTGACATTGGTGGAACGGCAATATGGATCGGGTCTGGCGACGATTTTCGAATTGATTGACGCGCAGACACGGGTGATCTCGGCGCAGTCACAACTTATCGCGGTGCGAAGCAATCGGGTGGACAATCGAATCGCGTTGCATCTGGCGATCGCGGGCGCGTTTTCCGCCGCTGGAGTGCCTGAATCCAACAGCGGAATCTGGAATGTCACAAACAGTCCACGAACGTGATAATACTGTGAGGTTAGTCATGAACAAGTTTGTCGGTCGATTGATCGTACTGGGGTTGCCGCTAGCGATCATCACAGCATTTGCCGTCCTCTTTGCAGGGCTGGCGATCACACAGCCTGAACCGGAGCGGGCGGAAAACGTGGCGCGGCCATCCGCCGTTTTTGTGACAGAGGCCCAGCCCGGCGTGGTGCGTCTGTCGGTCGCCACGCAAGGGGAAGTGACCCCGCTCACCGAGATCGACCTTACAGCTCAGGTGTCGGGGCGCATCGCCTTCGTAAACCCCAGCTTTGTGGACGGCGGTTTCTTTGAAGCGGGTGAAGTTCTGGTGCGTCTGGAAGATGAAGATTATCGCCTGTCGGTCACTCGTGCGGAAGCGCAAGTAGCCCAGGCGCGCCAACAGCTGATCCGCGAGGAAGCTGAGGGCGATCTGGCGCGCGAGGAATGGGAAGCGCTGGGCGAAGGTGAAGCGAGTGCGCTGACCTTGCGTCAGCCGCAAATGGCCGAAGCTCGCGCCCAGTTGGCCGCAGCTCAAGCGACTCTAGACGAGGCCCGCTTGCATCTGCGCCGGACCCAGATCACTGCGCCGTTTGACGGCAGGGTTCGCGCCAAGAGCGCCGATCTAGGTCAGTTTGTAAGCGCCGGCGTCCGTCTAGGACGGGTCTTCTCTACCGATCGCGTCCAGGTGCGCCTGCCGCTGACCCATGCCGATCTGGCGGTTCTAGACCTGCCGCTGGTGTTTCAGGCCACTCAAGCCAATCCGGGCCGTCCAGCGCACTTGAGCGCATCCGTGGCGGGTCGGATGCGCAGCTGGGAAGGGTATCTGGTCCGCACCGACAGCGCCATTGATTCCCGGACCCGCACCATGAGCGCCATCATTGAGGTCAATGATCCCTATGGTGCAGCCGCGCTCCGTTCCGGTGCGCCGCTGGCTGTGGGTCTGTTTGTGACCGCAACGATCGAAGGTCGTGAGTTGGATCGGGCGTTCGAACTGCCCCGCAGCGCCCTGCGCGGGGCTAATGAGGTTTTTGTCGCTGAGCGCGACGGCACTCTGTCGATCCGCCAGGTTTCGGTTGTGGATTCCACCGCTGAACGTGTGGTGATCACCGCTGGCGTCGACCCGGGCGATCGGATTGTGATCTCGCCGCTGCGTGGCGCCGCCAACGGCATGCTGGTGCGTGCGCTGGACGGTGATGGCCGCCCGCTGGATCCTGATCTGTCTGAGGGTGCGGACGATCACAATCAGAACTCCGAGGCAAGGTCCGGGCAGGCTGCTGTTTCGCGGACCAACTAGGCTCCGGCAAAAGGGAGAACCGGCATGATGCAACATCCTGAAAAAGGGCGCCATCGCGGCATCCTGGCTTGGTGGGCCAAAAACTCTGTGGCCGCCAATCTGTTGATGCTGATCGCGCTGATTGGCGGCGTGATGGGTTATTTCTCAATGCAGCGGGAAAACAGTTCCAGTGCGATTCTCCCCGGCGCTTCGGTGTCGGTATCCTGGCCCGGCGCGTCGCCGCAGGATGTGGAAGAACAGATCATCGTACGCATTGAAGAGGCGCTGAGCGACCTGGACGGTGTGGATCGAATCACCGCTGTCGCGAATGAAGGCGGCGGCGTGGTCTGGATTCAAGGGCTGCCTTCGGTTGAGGCGGGGTCGTTCATTGACGAGATCAAGCTGCGTGTGGACTCCATCAACAACTTACCGCGTGACTCCTATCGTCCACAGGTGTTTCGCTGGCAGACTTCCAACCAGATCCTCGGCGTGGCGCTGCATGGCGATGTGTCACGCCGGGATCTGCAGCGGATTGCACGTGAGATTCGTAACGAGATCAGTTCGACTATTCCCGATGCCTCGATCGTCGAAACCATCGGCATGCTGAGTGAGGAAGTGGCCATTGAGGTGTCTGAAGAAGCCATGCGTCGCTATGGCGTGACCTTCTCTGATATCGCTCAGGCTATCGCCAATTCCTCCATTAACGTTTCCGCCGGTTCGGTGCGCACCGGCAATGGCGACGTACGGATCGGCGCTCGCCAACTGGCGGACACCGTCGATGAATTCTCCAATATCATCGTGCGTCAGTCACCTGATGGCGGAGTGGTTCTGGTGAGTGATGTGGCTCGAGTGACTGACGGCTTGGTGGATGTCAATCTGAACGCCACCTTCAACGGCGAACAGATGGTGATCATCGCCATCCGTTCCACCGGCGGTTCGGATGTGATCACCGTATCCAACGCCATGGCGGACTATGTAGACCGCAAGAATCGGGAGTTGCCTTCCACTGTGCATCTTTCGAGCTGGTGGGATGGGGCGGACCAGTACAATTCCCAGCTGAATGTGATCGGCAGTTCAGCACTGCTGGGTTTGACCCTGGTGCTGGGCATTCTGGTGCTGTTCCTGCGCCCGATCGTGGCCTTCTGGGTGACCGTCGGTATCGCCACCGCATTCGCTGGCGCTTTCTTGGTGCTGCCGTTTCTGGGCGTGACGCTCAACTTCCTGTCGCTTTTTGCTTTCCTGATTGTGATTGGGGTGGTGGTGGATGACGCCATTATTGTTGGTGAAAATATCCACGCCCGTGTGGAACGCGGCGAAAAAGGTCTGACCGCTGCTGTGGTAGGCGCTCAGATGGTCGCCAAGCCGGTCGTTTTTGCGGTGATCACGACTATGATGGCGTTTGCGCCTTGGATGCTTTTGACTGGCCCGGTAGTGCAGTTCACCAGCCAGATCTCACTGGTGATTATCGCCGCGCTGAGTTTTTCGTTGATCGAGTCTTTGCTGATCCTGCCGTCGCATCTGGCGCATATCAAGCCGCAGAAAACCACCGGATTTTTTGGGCCGTTGATCCGATTCCAAGTGATGATCGCCAATAGCCTGGTGGTGCTCGCTCGCCAAGTCTATGCACCCGCATTGACTGCCGCCATCCGGCATCGGTACGCCACTTTAATGTTCTTCATCGGCCTTTTCAGTCTGGCTATCGTATTACACAATACCGGTCGTCTGGACTCGTCTTTCATGCCGCATATCGAAAGCGATCTGATTCGGGTGAATATTCAGTTGCCCGAAGGCACGCCCTGGGCGCGCACCGATGAAATCCGCGCACGTCTTGATGAAGCCGAGCTGGGAGTTCAGCAAGCTTATCGCACCGAGTATCCCGGTGACATCGACATGATCCGGAGCCGGTCCACCCTGGCGACGGACGGGTCGGTGCGCGCCTGGATCAACATTGCGCCGCCGGAAGTCCGCCCGGGACGCGTGCCGACTGCTGATGTGGCGCGGCGTATACGCGAAGCGTTGGGGCCGGTTCCAGATGCGGAAAATATCCGCTTTGACGCGACGTTGAATGATAATGATCCGGCGCTCCAGTTCGCCATCAACCATCCCGATCTGGCTGTGCTGCGGTCCGCCGCCGCTGAATTGCGGGCGCATCTGGCGACGTTCGAAACCACCTATGACATCGTGGACAATCTGCAGTCCTCGTCCACCGAGTTGCAGTTGACCTTGCGCCCGGACGCCCAGGGCTTGGGCCTGACCTTAGCGGATGTGACCCGTCAGGTGAGACAGGCGTTCTACGGAACGGAGGTCCAACGTCTACCGCGTGATGGCGCCGATGTGCGGGTGATGGTGCGCTATCCTAGGGCTGCGCGGAACTCCCTGGATGCGGTGAACAATTTACGCATTCGCACCAGTGATGGCCGGGAAGTGCCCTTGGCGGCGGTGGTCGATGCCGAGTTTGCACCGGGGATCAACCAGATCCGCCGCCGGGAGCGGCAACGCACCGTGACCGTGAGAGCGGAACTAACCAATCCTGATGCAGGCGCCGCCATTCGCACCGAGCTGAAAGAGAACTTCTTCCCGCAGTGGAAAGAACGCTACCCGGGCATTTCCACGGGCGTCATCGGCGAAGCTGAGGGTCAGGCGGATTTCATGCAGGAAGTCACGCGCCTGCAGATCGTAATGATCTCCATGATGTATGTGCTGCTGGCCGTGGCCTTCCGC
>RKRX01000026.1 GCA_007571185.1 Oceanicaulis sp. | reverse complement strand
TTGCAAGGCGTGAAAGCGGGATAATTGATCTCGCCGAACACGGTGTGGAGATGCTTGATCCGCTCGACATAAGGCGCGTCACGCGAGCCCCAAGGCAAGTCCACAATCTCCAGATCAAGCTGATCACAGGTGAAATGCTCCAGATCGTAATAATGACGTCCAGGCTGAACGCCGCGAAGATTGAGGATTGTCTTGAACCCCATCTCCTTGAGTTGCCTGAGACGTTTGGGACTAGGTTGATTGCCTCGCCACATCTCGCCGCCCACTCGGTGCATGTTATGGAAGTGTTGGCGCAATACGCCATGATCACCCCACATCAGACCTCTCATCGCACGCCTGTAAACCGCCGAGTCTGTCAGATCATAATCCATGGCATGTCCAAGTAAGCTGACTAGAACCCGCTTACAACGGGGCGGATATGCACAGTCGGCGCTTTAACGGGTTGACGTGCACGCCATGGGCGGCGATCCAATACAGACCATGCTGAAAGCTCTCGTTTCTCACAACCTGGTTCAGACTTTGTTCGCAGGCCTGCTTGCAGGATACATGAGCTTTGTGAAAGCTACCACGCGATGGGAAGTGCAGGGTTTGGAGCACGCAAAGCCGATCTGGAACAGTTGCGACGGAGTGATCGGCTGTGTCTGGCACGGTCGCATCCTGATGACGATCGCCGTCTGGCCCAGGAATGTGCAGCCGCCCGCCATCCTGGTCTCACACTCACGCGAAGGCGATGTGATGACCAAAGTAGCCAGACACCACAAGGCAGGCGTGGTACGAGGCTCCTCACGAGATAAAGTAAAGAAAAACCGGGATAAGCGAGGTCTCAGCGCCTTTCGGGAGATGACGCGCAGGGTGGAGGATGGGGGCTGCATGATGTTGACTCCAGATGGGCCACGTGGACCGCGTATGCGCGTGGGACCGGGTGCGATAAGACTGGCTCGCGCTACCGGTGCACCGTTGGTGGCGCTAACTTGGTCTGTGTCACACGCGATGATATTCAAATCCTGGGATCGGTTTATGCTGCCCTTGCCCTTTTCCAAAGGCCTGATCATCTGGACCGCGCCGGTCCACGTGGCCCGCGACGCCGATGGAGACATGCTTGAAACTGCGCGCGCCACGCTTGAAGCACGGATGATCAGGGCCAGTATGCAGGCCGACCGCATCCTGCGCGGTGAGGCTGTGGAGCCTGGCCCATTGGCGCACGCCCAAGCCCGATCTCAGGGAGAACCATCCGCGTGACTGCACTAGGATTATCGCTCTACCGACTGGGCGCAGGATTACTGGAACCCTTGGCGCACCCGGTGTTAAGCAGACGCGCATACAGTGGAAAGGAAGATCCTACTCGGCTGGGTGAGCGCTACGGTCAAGCCAGTCTACCCCGTCCTAATGGTGTATTGATCTGGATTCATGCCGCCAGCATGGGTGAAAGCCAAATCGCTCTCGGCGTGGCCGAAGGGCTCACTCGCGCCCATGCTTACGCAAACGTGCTGATTACCTCTGGCACCCGCACCTCCGCGCAGATGATCAAACGCCGAGCTTTGCCTCGCGTCATACATCAGTTTCCACCTGTGGACATACCGCGATGGGTGAGCAAATTCCTGGAGCACTGGCGCCCGAACCTTGCCGTCTTCATCGAGAGCGAACTCTGGCCCAATTTGATCATGGCCTCCAAGGTGCGTCGCATCCCTCTAGCTCTGATCAATGCTCGTATGAACGAGAAGTCGTTGGAGAACTGGGAGCGCTGGCCGAACACCGCCCGGACGGTGATCGGCGCTTTCGACTGGATCGGCACTGCCGATGAATATACCCGGGATGGGTTGAGTAAGCTGTACGGTCTGCCGGTGCCGCTAATCGGCAATCTCAAGCTAGAGTGCAACCTGCCTGATCCTGACAACTCATTGGTCGACACTACCCGCACCGCGCTGGAGAATCGACCGGTTTATGTAGCTGCCAGCACTCACGTGGGCGAGGAAAAACTTCTGACTGACGCCCATCTTCAAATTCTGCGCACTCATCCTGACGCACTCATGATTCTGGCGCCGCGCCATCCTAGTCGTTCGTCGGCAGTGTGCGGTGTGCTGGATATGGCGGGGATGCGCTATGCCCGCCGGTCTGCAGGCGAAATGCCTCAAGGTAGCTCAGTCTGGCTAGCCGATACATTGGGAGAAATGTCCCTTTGGTACACCTTGTGTCCGGTCGCTGTGATCGGGGGCAGTTTCAAACCCGGCGTTGGCGGTCACAATCCGGTAGAGGCCAGCCGTGCTGGCGCAGCGGTAATCACCGGTCCGTACACAGAAGGTTTCAAGGATATTTTCTCTGCCTATGACCAGGAAAATGCACGCTTCATCGCCCGCAGTTCTGATGAGGTGGCTGAAGGTGTGCGCGCCGTTTGGACGGGTGGTGGGCCAAGTCTTCAGAGTGTCCGGCGCGCGTTGAACAGTTTGCCCGACGGAGCGCTGACCACAACACTGAAAATCCTTACCCGGTTACTCGAAAAAAACCTTCACGTTCAAAATCTATAAATGATGGTCGGACATGAAGACCTCATTTATACGTTGAAGGGTCCAACTACCTCATAACTCTGCTGACAAAACATTTGTAAGTCTTGCAGTTAAGCAGGACTCTAGCTAATTGATGGTGTCACCTAGGGTAGGGCGTTTTATTTCATTTTTCTGTATAATGCCTTTTCGAATCGACGATGGATCCAGAACCACTGACCGGGGTTCTCGGCGATGCGGGCTTCCATGAAATGGTTAATCCGCGTCACAGTTTCAAGAATTGTCGCCGCATCCTTGCCATCAGGTTTGTCCAAGGGTTCATAGACCTTAATTTTGAACCGAGCGCCGTCTTGACGCACGATGTGCACGGGTACGAGTGGGCAATCATAGCGCAGCGCCATGCGAGCAGGTCCAGGCGCGGTCATTGCTTGGCGCCCGAAGAAGGGGACGCTGACGCCGTCATTCATTTTCTGATCGTTCATCAGTGCTATCGAGGCGCCTGATTTGAGCGCTGTCATCAACTCCCGAGCACCATGACCGCCCTTGGGCGCCAGGATATTCACGCCATAAGCGGTGCGCTGGTCGATAATGCGTTGATCAATTAGGGGGTTGTTGGCGTGCCGATAGGTCATTCGGCAGTCCTTCATGTGATGGGCGATCACTGCCGCCATGATTTCCCAGTTGGCAAAATGCCCTCCGATAAACACAGCGGGTCGGCCTTGCCGATCGAGTTCCCTGAGGGTATCGATACCCTCAATCTTGATCCGGTCACTGTCGGAGCCGAAATCAAACCGGTGAGTGTTGGGAAACTCCCCCACCAGCCGCCCCAAATTGTCCCACATAGTGTCCAGCAACCCGTCAAGCTCGCGGTTAGAGGCTTCAGGGAAAGCGACACGCATGTTCACCCGCGCCACATGATGGAGTAAGGTTCCAGGCCCCAGTCGGCGTAAGAAACTGGCGCCAAAATCGGAGGCGCGTTCGGTTCTCACGGATCGGAACAGGCTCTGATAGGCATCCCAACCCAGCGCCTCGGCGTGGAACCCAATGGATTTGATCAACTCTGATACGGACAAAGGCTTGTACCAACGACTTCATCACTTGGCCCGTGCACTAATAAACAGGCAATCACGGTATCTGACGACCTATAAGGAAATTCCTGTAGCTGTGCCACGTCCCTGATCGGTCCAGATCCCTCAATTATGCAGAGGTTTTTTACCGGGTGTTAGAATGGGAGTCCATGGCTTGATCAATCAGTGCATCTAGCCGGAGAGGATTTTTGAACGCCGCCCGCACCGGCCAAGCCGTGATCGAATCCTTCACATCTCCAGGTAACCGCACATGGTCTTTCTCGGTAGTGATCAGCGTGGCGCTATAGCTTTGAGCCAGGTTGGTCAGCTGCTTGATCTCGGTGCGGGTGAAGACGTGATGGTCGGGGAAGCTGGCGGTGTCAGCTAGTGTGCCGCCAGCTGCTTCTAGCGTGTGGTAGAATTTATCTGGATGACCAATGCCAGCAAACGCCAAAAGCGGTCCTGAAGGTGGGGCGACCTCTGGCGCCAGCCAGGCGGTGAGCACCGGGATATCCAGAACAGCAAGCCCAAGCCACGCCAGATCGGGCTGATAGTCTGGTTCGGGGATCATCACGATCACTGCATCCGCTCGCGCCAACCCAGTTTTTACCGGTTCGCGCAGTGGACCAGCGGGAAAAATTGTCCCCGGTCCCCAGCCAGTGACCGCATCCACAACTACGATGGATAAGGTCTTGGTCAGGGAGGGGTTCTGATGGCCATCATCCATGATGATGAGCTCCGCCCCCTCATGGACTGCTAGCTTGGCGCCCTCGGGACGCTGGCGCGCTACATAAACTGGTGCAAAGCGTGCTAGCAAAAGTGGTTCATCACCAACATCTGACGCCTTGTGTCGCTTAGGATTCACGCGCAACGGCCCGTCAAGCCTGCCTCCCCAGCCATGGCTGAGCCCGGCAGGTTTGAGCCCTTTTTGAATCGCGCGATGCATCAGAGTGGCGGCAACCGGGGTTTTACCCACCCCGCCCACAGTGAGGTTTCCTACACACATTACTGGCGCCGGAGCGGGCGCGGGGCGTGTAGTGGCGATGCGATATGCACTCATCCAAGCATAGAGTGCGCCTAGTGGACTCAACAGCGTGCGTGTCAGAGCAGCGGAGCTGCGCGCGGCGGTGTCGTCCCAGAAGGCGGGTGCTTTCATGGCTAGATTCAGGGTCTATAAG
>RKRX01000222.1 GCA_007571185.1 Oceanicaulis sp. | reverse complement strand
CTCAAGACCCTGGCCGATCAGCTGCAACCCGGCCAGAGGCTGGTCAGTCGCGCCGGGGCGTTACATCGCTGGGACAGTTTTGTGTCTCAGGCGGGTGCGCCTTCCGTGGCGGCCGTCCGGCTGGAAGGACGAAACCGGTTGTCTGAGTTGGCGCCGCTGCTTGAGCATGCACATGCAAGTGTTACGCAGTCCGAAGGGCAGGCGCGGCAAGCCTTGCAAGCCGAATCCAGGGCCGAAGCCGCACTCATCGCTGCAAACCAGGGGCTAAAATCTGCTGAAAAGAACCAACGTGACGCTGAACAAACCCTGTCTGAGGCCCGAACCTGGATCGCCCGCGCCGAAGCACGCCGGACGGGGCTGCTCGACGCATTGGAAAGCGTCCAGAGCCGACTTGAGACCACTCGCAAACGGCACGCTGGCGTTCAGGAAGCGCTTGAATCTACCCGCGCTGATGACGATGGCCAGGCCGCACGCAACGAACATCATCATCGTGCCGTGCAAGCCCGGAGCAAAGTTGCAGAGGCGCGTGCGGCGCTGGAGTCGATCAAGCGTGAAATCCGGGATCGGCGCCACCATATCGCCTCGCTTGAGCACGAAATCACCGATTGGGAACAGCGCAAGGATCGTTCCACCGCTCAGGTGCAGTCCCTGAATGCCCAGATCAGGGATACTGAAAAGGAAATGGAAGAGACACGCAGCCATCCCGCTCTGCTGGAAAGCCGTCGCGGTCCAATTCTTGATGCACTGGAAAATGCCGAATCAACAGCCAGGACCGCTCGTGAAGCCGTGATCGCCGCCGAGTCCGCCCATCGTGAAGCCGACACCACCTTGCGTATCGCCGAAAAGGCGGCCGCAGACGCCCGCGAAGCCCGCGCCAGCGCCACAGCCCGACTCAACGCGGCCGAGGGACGGCTGGCCGAAACCGCCGAACAGCTTGAAAACGTTACCGGAGAACAGCCTCAGGTGTTGCAGCAGCGTGTGGCGGATTCAGAGTTTTCCGGGCTGTCTTCAGGCGAGCTGGAACGTCGGCTTAGTGATTCCCGACGGTCGCGTGAGCGTCTGGGCGCTGTGAATCTGCGCGCCGATGAAGAAGCGTGTGAATTGGATGCCAGACGCATCCTGTTGAGCCGTGAGCGAGATGATCTGCTTGCAGCGATCTCCCGCCTGCGCAACGCTGTGGATACGCTTTCGCGTGAAGGCCGCGCCCGTTTGCTGGAAGCCTTTGACGAGGGCAACAAGCATTTTCACACCCTGTTGGAGAATCTGTTGGAAGGTGGTGCAGCGGAGCTTCGTCTCATTGAAAATAATGATCCGCTGGAAGCGGGTCTTGAGATTTTCGCCTGTCCACCGGGTAAGAAGATGGAGACGATGAGCCTGATGAGCGGCGGCGAGCAGGCGTTGACCGCCACTGCGCTGATCTTTGCGGTCTTCCTGGTCAATCCGGCGCCGGTTTGCGTACTGGACGAGGTTGATTCACCCCTTGATGACGCGAATGTGGACCGCTATTGCACCATGCTTGAGCAGATGCAGACGATGACCGGAACTCGGTTCATGGTGATTACGCATGCCCCCGTCACCATGAGCCGGATGAACCGGCTGTTCGGCGTCACCATGGGCGAAAAGGGCGTCTCCCAACTCGTTTCTGTGAATCTGAGTTCGGCTGAGACAATACTTGTGGCAAACAATCAAAATGACCTTTGAAATACAATGAGTTAAATAGATCACAGGTTTGCTTGACAGGCTATAGGCGCGCTTATAGGGTGCCCCCGCCTGTCGGAATCACCGTTCCGAGAAGCCGCTGACCGTCATGTCCTGCCGAAATGAGCCAAAGCTGAGCGCATCCGATCCCGACGACTTCGAACGCCGCCTGAACACCAGGCTTGAGGAGCATCGGGCTCGACATGCCCCGCCGAGGGATTCGGGTGCATGGAAGCTGGCCGTTCGGTATGGGTCTGAGTTTGCGGGCGGTGTTATCGTTGGAGCAGGTCTAGGCTATCTGGCGGACCGCTTCCTCGGCTGGACCCCTTGGGGGCTCCCGGCTGGTGTATTGATGGGTTTCGCAGCAGGCGTTTTGAATGTAGTTCGCGCTGCGCAGAGTATGAGCCGGAGCGACGACGCTTCGCACTGAAGCGACCGGCGCCAAAGCCGGGGTGCAACAACGCGGCGTACGCCGCAAGACAAGGGGCCGAGTGTGGCTGACGCAACGAACCCGATCAAACAGTTCGAGATTCACTCAATCGCGGGGATTCCTTTCGGTGACTGGAAGTTCGACTTCACCAATTCCAGTTATTTCATGGTTACCTCCGTCATACTGGTGTCCCTGCTGCTGTCGCTGGCGATGTCCAGGCGCGCGCTTACACCCGGTCGGGCGCAGTCTATGGTCGAGATGCTTTATGAGTTCGTCACCGCCATGATCCGCTCCATGGCAGGTGATGCAGGTTTGAAGTTTTTCCCGTTTGTGTTCACTTTGTTCGCCTTCATTTTGATGGGTAACATGCTGGGAATGTTGCCGTACTTCCCGGCGCCAGGTTTTCACGGCTTCACCTTCACCTCCCATCTCATCATCACGTTCGCCCTGGCGATGAGCGTGATGGCGGTGGTGATCGGCTATGGCGTGTTCAGGCATGGTTTCAAGTTCTTTTCACTGTTTTTTCCCTCTGGCGTGCCTTGGCCGCTTTACTTTCTTCTGACCCCGATAGAGATTATCTCGTTCCTGTCCCGGCCGGTGACTCTCGGAGTTCGTCTGTTCGCCAACATGCTCGCTGGCCATATCCTGCTGAAGGTGTTCGCCGGGTTTGTCGTCATGCTAGGTTCGATGGGCGCGATCGGCATCGCCGCCGCTATAGCTCCACTGGCCATGGTCGTGGCATTGACCGCACTGGAGTTGTTGGTGGCGTTCCTGCAGGCTTACGTATTCGCCGTTCTGACCTGCATCTATCTCTCGGATGCACTAGAGCCGGGTCACCACTAGGGCGCGTCACGAACCTCTTATCTATCCAACCGCACTAACCATCTGTAAGGAGTACAAACATGGAAGCGGAAGCCGCAAAATATATCGGCGCTGGTCTGGCCACTCTTGGTCTGCTGGGCGCTGCTCTGGGCGTGGGCAACATCTTCGCCAGTTTTCTGACTGGCGCCCTACGCAACCCGTCTGCCGCTCAAGGTCAGTACGGCAATCTGGTCTTCGGTTTCGCCGTGACCGAAGCGCTGGGAATCTTCTCGCTGCTGATCGCGCTGGTGATTCTGTTTGTTGTATGAGTGCCCTGATCCGCTACAACTGACAGCCCCCATCACAGCTGGTGTAGCGCTCAGTTGAGTCGCCCTCTGGTGAGGGGCTTTCAGATTTTCCTCACAAGGTTTTGTCGTCAAGGGAGATCGCCGTGCCGGCGCCGGAGTCTCATTCCGAATACACTGAAGAAACCGCGCAGACTGCTGATGGAGCAGAAGCTGCGTTTCCACCCTTCGACCCAACCTATTTCGTTTCGCAGCTGTTCTGGCTTGCGATCAGTTTCGTTGTCCTGTACGCGGTGCTGTCGCGCTTTGTCCTGCCCCGCATCGGCAGCATCATTGAAGAACGCCGTGATCGCATCGCTGATGATCTCGACACCGCAGCGCAGTTGAAAGCGCAGGTTGATGAAACCAGGCGAACCTATGAGAAATCCCTGACCAATGCACGCGCCAGGGCTTATGCTGTGGCGTCTGAAGCCAAAGCGGTCGCAGATGCGGAAATTGCCGAGGCCATCCGTCAAGCCGATGCCGATATGGAAACCAGGTTGGTCGAATCCGAGGCTCGCATTTGCAAATCCCGTGACAAAGCGCTGGGTGAAGTTCGCTCCATCGCCGCCAACGCCGCCGTGATGGCAGTTGAACACCTAGTCAATCTTGAAGTGTCTGAACATGACGCCGCCATGGCCGTTGATTCGGTGAAGGGGTAAGTCATGAACGATCTCCTGTCTGACACCAGCTTCTGGACTTTTGTAGGCCTGATCATTTTCTTCGGCGTGATCATCGCCCTGGGTGTGCCCAAAGTTCTGGTCAAGGCTCTCGATGACCGTGCGAATACTATCCGCGAGGAACTGGACGAAGCCCGACGCCTGCGTGAGGAGGCGCAGGAGCTTATGGCCACCTATGAACGCAAGCAGGTTGAAGCTACAGCTGAGGCGGAAGCGATTATTAGGCAAGCCAAGACAGAAGCCGACTGTTTGCGTCAGAACGCCAAAACTGAGATCGCCCAGCGCATCGAACGTCGTACGGCTCTAGCTGAGCAGCGTATCGCCCAAGCCGAAATCCGGGCTGCCAAGGACATCAAAGCCTTGGCGGCAGATATGGCTGTGGACGCTGCAGAGCAGCTGCTATCCGAAAAACTGAGCAAGACCCGGCGCAACGCGCTGATCAATGCCGATATTGCGGCACTGAAAGATCGGTTGAAGTGATCGTTTTGGGCACTTCCATCGCCAAGTGTGAGGGGTTTTCGTCTTTCGTTGCAAACAGGATCGTGTAGTATGATAGGCGGGCTGAAAAATCATGGTTCCGGGTCGGGTTCGACACTCTGCGATGTTGGATATTCCACGACCAGGAAAAAGCCCTGCAGGCTTGGCGACGAACCTGCCCAAAATGATCCTCGTCAAACTTAAATACACAAGGGATTTCGTCATGAGTCGTTTACCAAGATTGACCGATCACCCGAAATGGGGGGGTAGAGGTATCCAGTTGCGCAAGTGAATGGCAGGATCTAAAACGGCGAAGCTCCGCCGTGCGTCATGTACCCCGACCGTCAAAG